>JBAUGH010000075.1:0-4352 GCA_049679565.1 Acidobacteriaceae bacterium | reverse complement strand
CATCCATCATCTCTCGCTGATCGGGTACCAGGCCTGGCTCAACGAGCAGTTCGCCCTGGCGCCGGCGCCGCAGGAGCCGTTCGTGGAGCAGGCGCTGATGATCAGCAACCCGCCCTGCGCGGCCACGGATGTAAAGTGCAACGCCGCGCTTTTCGAGCAGAACGAAGCCGGCGAGATCGATTTCCAGGACGCCTTCTGGCAGCAGGCGCTGGCCGGGAGCGATCAGCTGCGGGAGCGCGTGAAGTATGCGCTGTCGGAAATCTTCGTGGTCTCGTCGAACAACTCTACGGTGCAAGGCGAGCCGCGCGGGGAGGCGGGCTACTACGACCTGCTGGGCAACGATGCCTTCGGGAATTTCCGCACCCTGCTGAACGACATCACGCTGAATCCGATGATGGGCCAGTACCTCTCGATGCAAGGCAACGACAAGGGCAACGCGACCACGGACCCCGACGAGAACTACGCGCGCGAGGTGATGCAGTTGTTCACCGTCGGCCTGTATCAGTTGAATGACGACGGCTCGCAGAAGCTGGACGGATCGGGAAACCCGATCCCCACCTACTCCAACAATGACGTGATGGGGCTGGCGAAGGTCTTCACCGGATTCAGCTGGAATATCCCCGGCGACAACAGCGACAACGCCTGGTCGAACTGCTGTGTCTACGTGGGGCCGGGCTATGGCGAGGACCTGCTGCCGATGCAGAGCTTCCCCAATCACCATTCGACGGCGGAGAAGGATTTCCTTGGGATGACGATCCCGGCGTCGGGCACGCCGGACCCGGTGGGCGACCTGAAGATTGCGCTGGATACGCTGTTCAATCATCCGAATCTGCCCGCATTTTTCTCGAAGCAGCTGATCCAGCATCTGGTGACCAGCAATCCCAGCCCGGCCTACGTGAGCCGCGTGGCGGCCGTGTTTGAGAACAACGGCACGGGCGTACGCGGCGACATGAAGGCGGTGATCACCGCGATCCTGCTCGATCCGGAAGCGCGCGACTCGGCCGGGGACTTCAGCAATCCGCAGTATGGCAAGGTGCGCGAGGCCCTGTTGCGCTACACGGAATGGGCGCGCGCCTTCACCGCGCAGTCGCGGACGGGGTCGTGGGGCATTGGCAGCCCGGAGGATCCGATCTGGGGTCTGGGGCAGATGGCGATGCGCTCGCCCACGGTCTTCAACTGGTTTGCACCGGGCTATGTTCCGCCGGGGACCAGCATTGCGCAGGCGGGGCTGGTGGCTCCGGAGATGCAGATGACCAATGTGTCCACCGTGGTCGGCTATCTCAACTATGTGCAGGATGCGATCGGGAGCAATGACACGTCAGGATCGGACATCTTCTCGAGTTACGACGCGGAGATCAATCTGGCCGCGACGCCGGATGCTTTGCTGGACCGGCTGAACCTGCTGCTGATGGCGGGCGAGATGGACTCAACGCTGCGGAGCGAGATTATCAATGCGGTGAGCGGGATTGCCATTCCGGCCACCGACCAGAACGCGATCAATGCGGCGCTGGCGGCCCGCGTGGAGACGGCGGTGTATCTGACGATGGCATCGCCGCAGTTCAGCGCGCAATTTTAGGAGAGATTCCGATGTGTAAGAGCACGAGCCAATTCGATCGGTCGCGGCGGCAGTTTCTCAGGACGGCGTCCCTGGCGTCGATGTCGGGACTGGCGGCCAGCCCCATGATGCTGGGACTGAACTCCATGGCGGCGATGGCGCAGAGCACGGGTGCGACGGATTACCGGGCGCTGGTGTGCGTCTTCCTGCAGGGCGGCAACGACGGTCACGGCACGGTGATAGCGACCGACGCGGACTCGTTTGCGGCGTTCACCCAGGCGCGGTCGGGCGCACCCGGGCTGGCGTATCCCATGGAGGATCTGCTGCCGATTACGCTGAACACTCCGCAGACCGGGCGCAGCTTCGCGCTGAATCCGTATCTGACGGGGTTACAGAATCTGTTCAACGCCGGCCGCGCGGCGATTGTGGCCAACACCGGCACGCTGATCGTACCGGCGACGAAGACCCAGGTGAACGCCAACTCCGTGCCGCTGCCGGCGTCGCTGTTTTCGCATTTCGACCAGACCGCGGCGTGGCAGGCGATTGCCGCCAACGGCGGCAGCGCGGAGCACGTGGGCTGGGGCGGCTCGGTGGCCGACCTGATCGAGAGCATGAACATGAACTCGAACTCGATGTTCACCTGCATCTCGACGGCCGGGATTGCTCTCTTCCTGGCGGGGCAGGCGTCGTTCCAGCTGAACGTGACACCAGCGGGGCCGATTCCGATCTCGGGACTGGCGCAGCCGCTGTTCGGGCAGCAGGCGGGCTCGAGCGCGCTGGCGCAGATTCTGTCGGCCGAAGAGACGAACCTGTTCGCGAAGGAGTATGGGGTGGTGGTCAACCGCTCCATCCAGGCGCAGTCTCTGCTGGCTTCGTCGATGTTGCCGGCGGGCCAGGGCGGCGTGCCCAATCCGCCGCAGTATCTGGACCCGAAGACGAACATGCTGACCGACAATCCGCTGGCTGCGTCACTGCAGACGGTGGCGCGGATCATTGGTGGGCGCGCGAGCCTGGGCGTGACCCGGCAGATCTTCTACGTGCAGCTGGGCAGCTTCGACACGCACGACGCGCAGGCCACGACGCACGCGCAGCTGCTGACGCAGCTGGGCGAGGCGCTGGAGTACTTCGACGGCGTGATGACCGACGCCGGGCTGGGCAGCCAGGTGACCAGCTTCACGGCTTCCGACTTCGGCAGAACGCTGACCAGCAACAGCGACGGCACCGACCACGGGTGGGGCAGCCACCATTTCGTGGTGGGCGGCGCGGTGCAGGGCCAGGATATGTACGGCCAGTACCCGGTGATCGGCGTGAACCAGGCGAACGATGTCGGCGCGGGGCGGCTGATCCCGACGACCTCGGTGGATCAATATGCGGGCACGCTGGCGCGGTGGTTCGGGCTGAGCGACGGGCAGATCCGGCAGGTGTTCCCGAACTTCGCCAACTTCGGGTCCAGTCCGTATCTGGGGTTCATGAGCCAGGGATAGCGCGGGCTACATGACGGGAGCAGCCGCTGCCTGCGAGTCTGCCTGTTCGTGGGCGTGATACGAGGAGCGGACCAGCGGGCCGGATTCGACGTGGCGGAAGCCCATGGCCAGGGCTTCGCGCTTCATGAAGGCAAACTCGTCGGGCGTGTAGTAGCGGGCGATGGGCAGGTGGTCCTTCGACGGGCGCAGATACTGGCCGATGGTCAGCACGTCGACGCCGGCGGAGGCTAAGTCGCGATAGACCTGGAGCAACTCGTCCATCTCTTCGCCGAGGCCGACCATGACGCCGGATTTAGTAACAGTCCGTGTATCAATTTCTTTGGCGAACTGAAGGAGGCGCAGGGTGCGCTCGTAGCGCGCTCCGGAGCGGACCACGCGATAGAGGCGCGGTACCGATTCGGTGTTGTGATTCAGGATTTCGGGGCGCGCCTGGACGACGAGGCGGATGGCTTCTTCGCTCCCCTGGAAGTCGGGGATGAGGACCTCGACCTGGCAGCCGGGGGCCTGGCGGCGAATCTCGTGGATGACGTGGACGAAGGCGCGGGCTCCGCCGAGGATGTCGTCGTCGCGATTGACGCTGGTGATGACGGCAAACCTGAGTCCCAGCTGGGCGACGGCCTCGGCGACGCGGCGCGGCTCGTCGAAATCGATCGGATCGGGGCGGCCCTTGGGCACGGCGCAGAATCCGCAGCGGCGGGTGCAGGTGTTGCCCAGCATCATGAAGGTGGCGGTGCGGTGGTGCCAGCACTCGCCGATGTTGGGGCACTGCGCGGACTCGCAGACGGTGTTGAGGTTGAGCGAGCGGGCCAGCTTCTTGAGGCTGTGGTAGTTGTCGCCCACGGGCGCGCGGGCCCGCAGCCACTCCGGTTTGGGGAGGGGGCGGCGGGGCGCGAGGTCGATCTGGACGAGGTCGGTGGCCATCGCTTCCATTTTAGCGTTTTCGGAAATCATCCCCTTCATCCCCGGGTATGTGAAGGGAGACATTCGCGGGGGCAGCGGGGAGGCTGGAGCCCTGCCAGCACGGGGCATGCGGCGCCCCCCCACCCCCGGGGGGAGGGGGATGGTGCTTTGTTTCCAGAGGGTTCGCGGGGATTGGCAGGTTCGATAACAGCTGCTTGTTTCACGGGAAGTCAGTTCCGGTTCGGCCCCATCTGACGCAGGTGAGGCCAAATGTGCCGCAGATGCGGCTGCATCGCGGCGGGATGATGGAGGCGAGGGCAGATGGGGTTCGGCTGCAACCGCGGCACATACGGCCGGATGTGACGGGGGTGCGGCCGGATGTGGGGCAGGTTCGGCCGGATGTGATGCAGATG
>JBAUGH010000074.1:0-6939 GCA_049679565.1 Acidobacteriaceae bacterium | reverse complement strand
CGTCGCGGATGACGGCGGTGACGTGGACGCCGGTGTCGGTATGGATGGGGCTCAGGCTGATTTCGACGGGGAAGAGAGAGCCGTCGCGGCGGCGGGCGTGCAGATCGAGCCCGCTGCCCATGGGGCGGGTACGGGGTTGATCCAGATAGCTGTCGCGGTAGTGATGGTGCTGATGGCGGATGGCGTCGGGCACCAGCAGATCAACACTCTGGCCGAGCAACTCCTCGCGGCGATAGCCGAACATCTCCTCGGCGATCTGATTGACGAGGACGATCCGGCCGTCGGCGGAGACTTCGACGATGGCGTCGGGGGCGGCCTCGAGGAGCTGGCGGAAGCGCCGCTCCATGCGTGACTGTTCTTCGGCAGCAAGGCGCTGCTGCCGTTCGGACATATCCACGTTGGTTTCCAGCACATGAGATTCGGCGACGCCGAGCTCCCGAATCCAGCGGCTGAGGACCATGACGCCCTGGCCGCTGCGGGTGCGGTGGAGCAGCTCACCTTCCCAGTGGCCTTCGCGCTCCATGCGCTGATTGATGTCTTCCAGCGGTTCGGGAAGGGTGGACTGCAGGAGTTCATGGCTGAGGCGGCCGATGGCCTCGGCGGCGGGCCAGCCATAAAAGCGCTCGGCGCCCTTATTCCAGTAGACGATGCGGTCCTGATGATCGCGAACGAGGATGGGCTCATAGGCCTGATCGAGGAGCTGGGCCTGGCGGCGGGAGAGATCATCCTGTTCTCGCTGCCGGGTAATGTCGCGGGCGATTTTGGAGATGCCGACGAGCTTACCGGTTTCGTCGCGAACCGGAGAGAGGGTGAGGGAGACGACCATGCGGCTGCCATTTTTGTGGCGGCGCAGGGTCTCGTAATGCTCGACCACTTCTTCGGCGCGAATGCGGCGGAGCAGCTCCTGCATATCGTCTTCGTACCCCGGCCAGACGAGCAGGGTGATGGGCCGGCCGATGACTTCCTCGGCAGCGTAGCCGAAGGTGTCCTGGGCGGCGCGGTTCCAGGTGGTAATGATGCCGTCGAGCGATTCGCTGATGATGGCATCGAGGGAATTTTCGACGATGGCGGCCAGGCGCTGGCGGTTCTGCTCGGCGGTGCGGCGCGCGGTTATATCGCGGCTGACGGCGGCAATGCCGATGAGCTGGCCGTAGGTGCCGAAGACGCCGAAGGCGCGCATATCGACGGTGACGGGCTGACGGCTGCGGGCGTGGCGGAGGCGGAATTCGCCGAACCAGGGCTCGCCGCGGAGGAGGACGGGCAGGATCTCGGTATCGAAGAGGTCCCGCTGCTGGTCGGCGCCGGCCGGGAAGACGGCAAAATTACGGATATCGTCCTGATCGCCGAGGCCGAGGAGCTCGCGGCCGGCGCGGTTGATGAAGATGGTGTGCAGGGCGGCATCGGTGAGGGTAACGGAGTCGGGCGTGTTTTCGACGATCGCCAGCAGGCGGCGCTGGCTTTCCGCCGTTTGCTTTTCTGCGGAGATATCGCGCCACGAGAGGATGGCGCCACGGATGCCGCCGTCGGGATCGCGCAGCGGGCGGGCGCGGACCCCGATCCAGTGACCCTCTCCGACAGAGGACGAGCGCAGGTACTGCTCAACGTCGACGGTTTCGCCGTGAAGCGCGAGGGCGCCGGGCTGCTGTTCGTCCGGCCACGGGGTTTGGCGGTCGGCCTGGAAGAAGCCGTATGCCTGACTCCAGGCCGAGACAGGGGGACCGCCAGGGCGGATGGAGTACCGCTGCTGGGCGGCGTGGTTGGCGAACTCCACCTGGCCGCCGGATCCGAGGAGAACGATCGCGTCCTCCACCTGATCGAGGAGGGCGCGGAGCAGGGCAGGGTCTGCATCGGTTGCAGGCGCGGCGGCCACCGTAGCGGGCGCGGCGCCTTTGGCCCGTTTCGAAGAGGAAACCGGGGTTTTGGAAGTGGGGCGACGGGGCGTCATCGAGGAGTCCAGCCAGTTTACGCGTCCTGCCCGGTTTGCGGGCGTTCTGCGCGATTTGACGCAGAGCGGAGGATTCGGCGCGTCCTGTCGCGCAGCGAAGTTCTTGTGCCGCTATAGCATCGGCCGATTTTTCCGATCTTCGAGAGGTTTCGAGAGTGGTCCCACACCTGCATATCTGGTGGCGTCAGCCAGGGAGAGGCGTTGGAAATCTCATTGCAGCACGCGGGCGGGGCGCGTTTCATTGCGGCTGCGCGTGGGCACCGGATCGTTCTGGATCAGCCCGCCGAAGACGGAGCGACAAACCAGGGTATGAGCCCGGCGGAGCTGTTGCTGGCCTCGCTGGGAGGCTGCCTGGGGCAATATGTGGCGCAGTATCTGAGCCTGCACGGGCTTCCCCAGGAGGGTCTGACGGTTCGGGTTGCGGCGCAGCCGGCGGCGCGGCCGCTGCGGCTGCGGGACTTTACCGTGGAAGTCGTGGCGCCGGGCCAGACGGAGCGGCAGCTGCGGGCGCTGGAGAAGTCGTTTCCGGCGGGGCTGGTGCAGAACGCGATCTGCTTCGAGAATTTGGTGCAGTTGACCGCCAGGTCCGGTACGCCGGAGAAGCCGTCGAGAAAAACCTCCTGACACGAACCATGGCCGGCGATGCTCCGGTCCGGGTGGAGGGCCATCGGCCCGACTCCGGGTGTGTGGCGGGACGTGTATCCTGGAAGAGACGGCGGACGAAGTGGCAAGAAATCTGTACATTCTGGCGGGCGTTCTGCTGCTGTTCGCGGCCATTTCCTTCGTGATGGCGATGACCTCGGGCAGGATGCAGCCTGCGCTGCCGGCAAACGGCACGCTGTGGAAGACGACAGCGCTGTTTTTGACGGTCGGCGGCCTGCTGGTTGCGCTGCTGGGAGTGATGACGGCGATGTTCGAGCAGGTGGATCGCCGGACGGAGGAACGGCGCTGGCGGCATCGCGGCGGCCGGGGACCAGCGGCCGATAGAAACCAGCGGCCGATAAAATAGAAACAGCAGCGGGTTGAGCGGGTACCACGACTATGTACGAAGTGACAGTGGAGCGCGGGTTTTCATCGGGGCACTACCTCCGTAACTACAAGGGGAAGTGCGAGAACCCGCACGGGCATAACTATAAGGTGCGGATCACGCTGTGCGGCGAGAGCCTGGATGGGGCGGGGCTGCTGCTGGACTTCCGCGATCTGAAGCAGGTGATGCGGCCGGTGATCGAGAGGATCGACCACCAGATGCTGAACGATCTGGAGCCTTTCACGGAGATCAATCCGTCGGCGGAGAATCTGGCGCGGTATTTTTTCGACGAGACCAACCGTCAGATGAGAGAACTGACCGGCGGCCGGGTGCGGGTGAAGGACTGCACCATCCACGAGACGGATACGACGACGGCGACGTACTACGAGTAGCGCGTGTATCTGATCGAAATCTATAAGTCGATCCAGGGCGAATCGAGTTTCGCCGGACTGCCGTGCATCTTCGTGCGGCTGGCGGGCTGCAATCTGCGCTGCGCGTGGTGCGATTCCGAATATACGTTTACCGGCGGTTACAAACTTTCCGAAGACGAAGTGGTTGCGGAGATTGAGAAGCTGAGGCCGGTGCGGCTGATCGAGTTCACTGGCGGAGAGCCGATGCTGCAGGAGCGGGAGCTGATCCCGCTGATGGAGCGGCTGCTGCGCGAGGGGTACGAGCTGATGATCGAAACCAGCGGCGAGCGGCCGCTGGAAGGGGTGCCGCAGGCGGTGCACAAGATTGTCGATGTGAAGTGCCCCGGGTCGGGAGAGGTCGGCAGCTTTCGGAATTCAAATGTGGGGACGCTGACCGGCGGGGACGAGGTGAAGTTCGTGATTGCGAACCGGGGCGATTACGAATTCGCGCGGGAGTTCATTCGCGAGCACCGGCTGGAGACGCGGGCCGGGCAGGTGCTGCTGTCGCCGGCGTTCGCGAAGGCGGCTTCGGCGGTGCGGGGAACGGAGAACTGCCTGCTGGATCCGCGGGAGCTGGTGGAGTGGATGCTGGCCGACGGCTTGCCGGCGCGGCTGAGCCTGCAGATTCACAAATATGTATGGGAGCCGCAGAAGAAGGGCGTCTGAGGCGAGAGCTCAGTGTTGGGCGGCCAGGTATTTGTCGAAGGGAATCTCGAAAAAGAAGAGCTGGTTGCCTCTGGAGTCGCGAATCTCCCGGAAGGTCAGTTTGGCGCCGCGCAGAGGCTGGTTGCCGAGGCCGTCCATGTCATAGAAGAGGAATCCGGCTCGAGTGGAGTGCGGATCGACGACAAGGGAGGCGTATTCGAACTGGTCAAATTCCGCTTCAATTTTGTTGTCGGAATCTTTGCCTTTGGTGTGCAGCTTGATAGGGCCGATGGGGATGTTGGTTCCGCGGCTGTCGCGCGGGGTGATGCGGCGTTCGACATCTTCGGGCTCTGCGGCGGGGATCCGGTCACCGGCGGCGTCGATGAAGTCAATGCGGGCATCGCGCAGCGAGATGGGCTGATCGCCGAGATTGGTGACGATGATGCGAATGGGAAGAAAGCGATACTTGAGGAAGTCCACTTTGAAGACTTTGCATTTCTCCGGCGTGTCGAACGGCTCGGCGGCGATAGCGACCTGTTCTTTCGCGTGCAGGTCGACGTCGGGATAGCCGGTGGCGTCTTTGACGGGGGGCAGGTCGGTCGCAAAGACGGATGTGCCAGCGAACGCGACACACAGAAGAAACAGCAGCCGGGCGCGCGACACAGAGAGCGGGCGGGAGCGCATGGTCACCATTATCATCTTGCCTTATGACCCGGGGAAGTCGAGATTGGTAAGCGGATGCTAGTCCTCTACAGCCTGGGGCTGCTGCTGGTGCTGGTGGCGGGGGCGCCGTGGTGGCTGCTTCGCATGGCCACCAGCGGGAAGTACCGGGAAGGACTGACCGAGCGGCTGGGGCTGATTCCGGAGCGGGTGCGCGCTGCGGTGCGGGGGCGGCGGGTGATCTGGGTCCACGCGGTGTCGGTGGGCGAACTGCTGGCGGCCGGCCGGCTGATGGAAGAGCTGGACCAGCGGCTGGGCGCGAGCGGGAGAGTCGTGGTTTCAACGACAACCCGCACCGGTCAGAAACTGGCGCGCGAGCGATACGGTGCGGAGCGGGTGTTCTATTTCCCCCTGGACTTCCGGTTTGCGGTGCGCGCGTGGCTGCGGGTGCTGCGCCCCGAGATGCTGGTTCTGATGGAGACCGAGTTCTGGCCGCGGATGCTGACGGAATGCCGGAGGGCGGGGGTTCCGGTGGCGGTGGTGAATGCGCGCATCTCGGACCGCTCGTGGCCGCGGTATCGGCGGCTGGCGTGGATTTGGCGGCGGCTGCTGCGCAGCGTGAGTGCGGTGCTGGCCCAGACGGAGCTGGATGCAGAGCGGCTGCGGGCGATGGGCGCGCCGCACGTGCAGGTGACGGGGAATCTGAAGTACGACGTGCGGGCCGGAAAGACGGCGCCGGTGGTAGCGGCTTTGCGCGAGCACCTGGCGCCGGGAGCCAAAGTGCTGGTGTGCGGATCGACGCTGGCGGGCGAGGAGGAACTGCTGCTGGATGCCGCGCCCGCCGATGCGGTGATGGTGCTGGCGCCGCGGCATCCCGAACGATTTGCGGCCGTGGCGAATCTGCTGCAACAGAGAGGCGGGCGGTGGTTGCGGCGGTCGGCGTGGATGGAGGAGCCGTCGGCCATTGCGCCCGGCACGGTTGTGCTGCTGGATTCGCTGGGCGAACTGGCATCGGTGTACGGACTGGCACAGGCAGCATTCATTGGGGGCAGCCTGGTGCCCGCGGGTGGGCACAATCCGCTGGAGGCGGCGCAGTTTGGGGCGGCGATCCTGATGGGGCCGAGCTACGAGAACTTTCGCGACATGGTGGAGAAGCTCTGGGCACGGGGCGGCATCCGGATTGTGCAGGCTGCGGAATTGAGGGATGGGTTGGCGGCGGTTCTGACGGATCGAGCGACCGCGGCCGCGATGGGTGCGCGGGCCAGGGAGGTATTCGAGAGCGAAGCCGGAGCTACGGAGCGCGCGGTGGCAGCCTTACTGGAAGTGCTGGAGGCGCGAGGTTGAACCGGCTTCTTACTCCGCTGGAGCCCCTCTACGCCGCGGCGGTGAGCGCGAAGAACGCCGTCTACGCGCGAGGGTGGGCGCATGCGAAGCAGCTCGGGTGGCCGGTGGTCAGCGTGGGCAATTTGTCGGTGGGCGGCTCAGGCAAGACGCCGCTGACGATTCGGCTGGCGGAGCTGTTGCGCGAGCGGGGGTTTGCGGCGGACGTGCTGTCGCGCGGCTATGGGCGCCGTTCGCATGCCGTGGCGCGGGTGAACCCGAATGGGTCGGTGGAAGAATTCGGCGATGAACCACTGCTGACAGCGCGGAGGGGAATTCCGGTGTTTGTCGGCGCGGACCGCTATGCGGCCGGCGTTCTGGCGGAAGGGCAGGGCGCAGGAGCGGGGCTGCATGTGCTGGACGATGGGTTTCAGCACCGGGCACTGGCGCGGAGCGTGGATATTGTAGCGCTGCATCGGAGCGATTTCACGGAACAGCTGCTGCCCGCAGGCCGGCTGCGCGAGGGCTTTGGGTCGCTGCCGAGAGCGCAGATTGTGGTGATGCGGGAGGAAGATCGCGATCTGGAAGGAGAACTGCGCAGGCGGGGGTTTCGATCGACGATCTGGTGGATGGAGCGGCGGCTGCACGTGCCCGCGGTTAGCCGGGTTGTGGCATTTTGTGCCATTGCGCGGCCGGAGGAGTTCTTCGCCGCGATCCGGAGAGAGGGGATTGAGATTGCCGCGGTGCGCGCGTGGCGCGATCATCACCGGTACACCCATGCCGATCTGGCCGAGTTGAAGGAACTGCGGCGGCAGCACGAGGCGGAGGCGTTTCTCACCACGGAGAAGGATCTGGTGCGGCTGGGCGAGGAGCAGCAGCGAGAGCTGACGAGCGCAGTGCCTCTGCATGCGGCCGAGTTGCAGGTGCGGCTG
>JBAUGH010000073.1:0-4167 GCA_049679565.1 Acidobacteriaceae bacterium | reverse complement strand
TGTCTGCTCCGTTTGCTTCAACGCCTCTTCCGCGTTCGCCAGGTTGTCTTTCGCCTGCTCCATCTGCTGCCCGAAGAACAGCACACGCTGTGAAGCTTCAGTGATGGCCAGGTTCTGCGACAGCTTCCGGAACTCGCCCACGTATCCGTTCGCCAGCTGCGCCGCCCGCTCTGGATTGCGGTCTTCCATGGAGACCCGGATCAGGCCGTCCTTGCCGGTCCCATCGATCCCCGCCCGCTTCTCCAGCGCCTTGCGCGCATCGGAAAGCAGCTTCTCGTGATATTCGCGCTGCAGCGCGAAATCCCGGATCATCCCGTCTTCCACTGTCTCGCTCTTCAGCATGGCGACGTACATGTCGTTGGGATTCTTGATCCCCAGGCTGCTCCCCGCCAGCTGCGCCATCGATCCCAGGCTGCCCAGCTGCGACGCCAGCGCTGCCCCCAGCGACGAATTCTGTTGCGGCGGCAGCAGCACCACCGTCGCCGTGTACTCGTTCGGCAAAAGCAGCGAGACCCCTATCGAGAGAATTGCGCAGGCCGCGGTCACCAGCAGGATCGTCCGCTTCCGCTCCGCCAGAATGATCAGCAGATCCAGCAGGGAAATCTCATCGTCGGGCGCCTTTGGCTTGCGTTCCGGCGGCTGTCCCGCGCTGCCCGCGGACTCCTGAAGACCGGGATATCGTGTTTCGGTTGCCATCCAATTGCCGATTCCGGGCCGCTCTGTCGCCCCCATCTTACAGGCGCCTTGCAGCCCCCGTCCTACTGAATCACGCTCAGGGCCGCTGCTCCCAGAGCAAACTGCGAGAATAACTGCGACCAGTCCAGGAACCCGCGCAGCGCCGACGGCTTAAACGTCTTCTCCGGCACCACGATCGTGTCTCCCGGATTCATGCGCAGGTTCGCGAACTCATTACCCCAGATCCCGTTCTCCGCCTCCCGGCTGATGACCGATCCGTCCGCGCGAATGATGAAGATGTGCTTCGCGTCGGCATCGCGATTCGGCCCGCCTGCCAGACGCAGGTAGGTCCCCGCCCGCCGCTCCGTCGCATACAGGAACGAGTTCTGGTCGTATACCGCGCCCACCACATTCACACTCGATGGAACCGGTGGAACGATGAAGCGGTCGCCGTCCTCCAGCGTGATGTCCGGCAGAGCGTTCAACCCATTGCTCCCCGCCCGGAACTCCAGCACGATGCGCCCCGTCGCCCGCATCTGCCGCAAATTACCCAGCAGCTGTTGTTCGCTGGTCTGCGCCGCTGCCCCGCTCGCCAAATCCTGAGACGTCGAGGCCGGCGCCGCCGCCATCGCAAGATTGCCCCGCTGGATCGACAGTTCCAGCGTCTGCAGGTATTCATCCATCCGGCGCTGCTGCATCGCCCGCGTCGTCTCCCGCGTGAATTCCGAGCCGTACAGATAGGCGTTCGCCGTGAAGCCCCCCGCCCGGCGCACCAGATCCCGCAGCGTCTCCCCCGGCTCCACCGTGTACACCCCGGCGTGGATAAACTCGCCTTCCAGATGCACGAACTTCGTCTGCTGCGCCACCGGCACCTGGATGTCGCCTTCCGAGAAGATCGAAACCACATCCCCTGGTTCGAGCAGCAGATCCTGCGCGGCGTCGTGCTCCAGCACCAGCTTTCCCAGATCGAAGGGGATGATCGTAGTCTTCAGCGTTTTCGCATCCAGCCGCTCGATATCCGCATACCCCCAGTCGATATCCGGAGCCACCCGTCCCACCCGCGTGCGCTCGGCCATCGGCAGCTGGCCCGACATCTGCGTCCCCTCCGCCGCCAGAGACGTGTTGGACCCGCTCTGCGCTGCCGTCAGACCATTCGGTCCGTTGGCGTTGGTGGTCCCGTTCTGGTCTGCCGATCCGGCCGGCGAAACCGTCTCGGCGTTCTCCTGATAGTTCCGTTCCGCGCTTTGTACGGAGTTCTGCTGGTAATTCGGAGAAATCCCCCCGTCGTTTTGTTGCGCCGCCGCTGTTCCCTGCGCCGGCATCCCCTGCGATGGAGGCGTCGTGAACCCGCCGTTCGGCGCGATTCCCAGGAAACGGCTCCGGTTCAGGTCCACCGCCCGCGAAGGCTGGTTCAGCGTGGGGAAATTCTCCAGCGGCTCGAACTCCGGCGCCGGCAGTCCCAGCTGCGCGCGCTTCCACCAGTAGTTGCGCGTGATCAGCGAATCCTTGTCCGGGATCAGCTCGCTCAGCCGCATCCCTGCATGCCACGCGAAGCGTCCCTGGTTCGCCGTGTTCCCGCGCAGCGTCACCGTCTTCTGATACATCGGCACGATGGAAAACACCCGCACCAGATCGCCGCCCTCGAGCGGCGTCCCCAGACCCGCCGCGTCCCACGCCACTTCCATCGCGTAGCGATCGCGGTGATCGCTGGTTCGCTCCAGCGAGATGCGCGCCTGCGCCGCCACCACCGACGCGCCTCCGGCATCGGCAATCGCGTCGCCCAGCGTCTCTCCCGTCCGCAACTCGTAAATCGCCGGATTGCGGACGCTCCCGGTGAGCGCCGCCTGCGGGCCCGCGGGAGGAATGAAAATCACGTCTCCGTTCTCGAGGCTCACGTCCTTCGACTTATCTCCGTGAATCAGCAGCGAATAGAGATCGAAGTCGGTGATCGTCTGCCCCCCCCGACGCAGAAGAATGTGCCGCAGCGACCCCGATGCGGATGGGCCGCCGCTGGCGAACAGCGCATCCACCAGGGTGCTGAGGGAGCTCACCGTGTAAACTCCCGGCTGCCGCGCCTCGCCCGCCAGGTATACCTGGATGGCTCGAATCTGCCCAAGGTCCGCCGTCAGATCGAAATTACGGTATACCCGCCCGATTGCTGCCCGCAGATGCCCGTCCAAAGCGGAAAATGGCAGCCCCGCCACGTGCACCTCGCCCACCTGCGGCAGATAAATCTCTCCCGCCCGATCCACCCGGTCGTCGGCGCGGAAGTTCACCTGGCCCCACACCCGGATTCGGATTTCATCGCCCGGACCGATCACGTGATCCGGAGGAACAGGCGTCATGTCGAGAGGCGCAAAAGTCGAAGGAACCTGCCGGAACAGGTTGGCTCCGTAAACAGGAAGCACCTGCCCGGTGGTGGACGCGACAAACTTCTGGAAATCGGTCAGCGGCTCCGGCTGCAGGTTGCGCCGCGGCTCGGGGCGTGTCCCCTGCTGGCGGAGAAAGTTTTCGTTATCTGTGTAGTTGGAATTGTACGGAGGCTGGACCGGACCTGGCTGCGCTGTGGAATTCGGCGGGGTCAGCGGAAACGATCCCTGGTTCTGACCGGGGCATTGTGACGAATTTGCCAGCAGCGGATCGGTGCAATCCACCGTGCCACTCTGCCCGGTCGCGTTCCCGGTGACGTTGTCCTGGGCGCGAGCGTGCAAAGAAAAGGAGAGGCACAAAGCCAGCAGAAGCAAAGCCAGTTGTCGGGTCATACGGGCGGATACAACGGAGCGCGACGCGAACAGGCACAGCACCGCGCCGAGCTCGGTTCTCTGCGCTGCGGTGTGGTGATCTCCGTATCTCCAGTCTAACACGGGGTTACATGCATTCCCCCGGATCCCTCTCTTGTGGGATTGTCCCGGGGCCCCGGATCGGAAACGTTATTGTAGTAATGACCATTGCGGAACTCGGGGTACTGCTGCGCCAAAATTGACGATTGCGCCGCACCCTTCCCTGGTATACTGCCCCCAGGCAACTCATAACCGATTCGGTTACAGATTAGTAAGATTAACTGCCGCACCACATAAGACAGACCCCGCCGGATAAGGCTGCTCTGATTTCCTTGGATATGCGCACCACAATTTCAGGCTGTTGTGATGGGTGGGATGAGTTCATTTTCGTTCGAAAATCTGTTTCAGCCCGACGCCGCCAAGCGCAATGAAGCTTTGCCGCGTCCGGGTTCGGATGCAAAAATCGCCAGGCTGGCCCCTGCCTGGAGCGATCCGCTCCAGACAGTAATGCCCGCGGAAACGGCCCAGGCCCAGGCCAGCGCCTGGGCTCTGTCCACGACCCGCCGCGTCCTCGACTGCCTGTTGGCTACGGCCGCCCTCGTCGCCTTCTTCCCGATCATGCTCTGCGTTGCTCTCCTCGTCCGCTTCGGCTCCCCGGGACCGGTCTTTTTCCGGCAGCGCCGCATGGGCCGCCTCGCCCGAGAGTTTACCC
>JBAUGH010000072.1:0-9548 GCA_049679565.1 Acidobacteriaceae bacterium | reverse complement strand
GTGTTGAGCCAGGGAAACTGCGCGTTTGCGGCTTGCTGGGCCGGGGCGGCGACCGGGGCAAGGAGCGTGATGAACAGGGTAAGGAGGACAGGATGGCGGAGCATTGGGACTCCTCTGAAAAGGTGGGAGAACGGAAGCGCCAGTATAGTGCTGGACCGGGAGAAAATGACGAGAAAGAGCCGGAAGCCCGCAGCCGGGAGCCGGGCGCGAGCGAAGTTCGGCCGTTCGGGAAAAACGGCACTTTCGCGAGGGGTGGGATACTGGCAGGAACTCTTTGAGGAGGATGCGGGTCTGAGCGGATCGGCGACAGCGGCGGTGTTGGGCGAGATCGGGCTGCCTCGGCCGGTGCGGGAACTGGCCGGCGAGCGGTGGGACGCGATCGTGGTGGGCGCGGGGCACAACGGACTGGCGTGCGCGGCGTATCTGGCGCGAGCGGGGAAGAAGGTGCTGGTGCTGGAGAGCCGCGAGCGGGTGGGCGGCGCGTGCACCATCGAGGAGCCGTTTCCGGAGACGTATCCCGAGGTGAAGATGTCGCCGTGCGCGTATCTGGCGGGGCTGCTGCATCCGCTGGTGGTGGAGGAACTGGGCCTGCCGGCGCGCGGGTTTCACTGGACGCCAGCGGTGAATGGACTGTTCGTGCCCTTTCTCGACGGGACGAGCGTGCAGCTGTGGGACGACGACGCGCAGTGCGAGGCGGAGATCCGGCGGTTTGCGCCCGGCGATGTAGAGGGATGGAAAGCGATGAACGCCACGCTGGCGCGGCTGCGGGATAAGCTGCGTCCGGCGGGAGAGGGCGATGCCTGGATTGGCGAAGCGCCGACGGAGGAGGAGATCGACCGGCGGCTGGCGGGCGATAGGGATGCGCGGAAGCTGCTCTATGAGTGGTCGATGGCGGAGTTTGTCGAGCACTATTTGCAGGAAGAACGGTTACACATTGCGTATCTGGGCCAGGGAGTGATCGGGACCAATGCCAGCCCATTCGACAAGGGTACGGCGTCGATCCGATTCCATCACGCGTCGGGGCGGCTGGGCGGGATGCCGGGAATGTGGGGGTACGTGCGCGGCGGGATGGGGATGGTGTCGTTCTATTTCTGCGACGCGGCGCGGGAGGCGGGTGCGACGGTAGCGGCAGGAGTTCCAGTGGCGGAGATTCTGCCCGGGGAGGGTGTGCGGCTGGAGGGTGGCGAGCGGATCGCTGCGCGGGTCGTGGTGTCGAATGCCGATCCCCGCGTGACGCTGCGCTTGCTGGGCGATGGCGCCGATGCGGGATGGAAGGCGAAGGTAGAGAGCGTGCCGATCGAAGGCTGCACGGTCAAGTTGAATGTGCTGCTGCGCGAGCTGCCGAATTTTGTCGCAAGGCCAGGCACCAATGAGCCTCATCATTATGGGCAGATCAACGCGCCGCTGACGAAGCCCGAGTGGAAGGCAGGATTTGCGGCGGCCAGGCGGGGCGAGCTGGGCGAGGCGCTATGGTGCGAGCTCTACTTCCAGAGCGTG
This sequence comes from Acidobacteriaceae bacterium, assembly GCA_049679565.1. Lineage (GTDB taxonomy): Bacteria > Acidobacteriota > Terriglobia > Terriglobales > Acidobacteriaceae > Palsa-343. The sequence goes on along the minus strand of JBAUGH010000072.1, from coordinate 8,051 downwards.
CACGACCGCAGCGTGGCGCCGGAGGGGCTGCACACCATGAGCGTGTTCGCGCAATATGTGCCGTACACGTTTACAGATGGCAGCTGGGAGACGCGGCGCGAGGGGGTTCGGCGGCTGGCGCTGGCGTCGCTGGGGCGGTTCTGCTCGAATCTGGAGAATGCGGTGGTGGAGGCGCAGGTGCTGGGGCCTCCCGACATTGAAAAGAAGGTGGGGCTGACGGGCGGGCATATTTTCCAGGGCGAATGTTTGCCTCCTTATATGTGGAGCAGGCGGCTGACGGCGCGGACGCCGATGGAGGGCGTGTATTTGTGCGGGGCGGCGACGCATCCGGGCGGGAGCGTGATTGGGGTGAACGGGCGGAACGCGGCGATGGCGGTGCTGAGAGATTGGGGAACGCGGGACCGGGGCATGCGTGGCTGACGCGGCGCGGGTGATCCTGGAGACACCGGCGGCGGCTGCGCCAAAGTTGAAGCGGGCGCTGCGGCTGCGGGATGTGGCGCTGCTGTATCTGGCAACGACGCTGAGCGTGCGGTGGATCGCGACGGCGGCGGCGGCGGGTCCGGGATCGCTGATTGTGTGGTTCTGCGCGCTGGCGGGATTTTTTGTGCCGCTGGCGGCGAGCGTGATGGAGTTGTCGTCGCGCTATCCGCAGGAGGGCGGGCTGTACGTGTGGGCGCGCGAGGAGTTTGGGCATTTTGCTGGATTCTTAAGCGCGTGGACGTACTGGATGTCGAACCTGCCTTACTTTGCTTCGATTTTGTATTTCGGGGCAGGGGTGGCGCTGTTTGCGGCGGGCGAGCGGGGACGGGCGCTGTCGGCGAGCCCGTGGTTCTTTATGACATTTGCGGTGGTGTGGCTGGCGGTGATCACGGTGGTGAACATCGTGGGGCTGAACGCGGGGAAGTGGCTGAACAACATCGGCGCGACGGGCGCGTGGCTGCCGGTGGTGATCCTGGTGGGACTGGCGGCGGTGGCGGCAGCGCGATTTGGAGTGGCGAACCGGTTCACGGCGGCGGCGATGGCGCCGCACTGGTCGGTGAAGGACGCGGTTTTCTGGTCGACGATGTTTTTGGCGTTTTCGGGATGCGAAACGGGATCGTTCATGGGGGAGGAGATCAAGAATCCGCGGAAGACGATTCCGCGGGCGCTGCTGGTGGCCGGGGTGGGGCTGGCGCTGGCGTACGTGTTGGGAACCATGGCTTTGCTGGTGGCCATGCCGGCAGCGCAGGTGTCGGGGGTGGATGGGCTGATGCAGGGGGTGGCGACGCTGTGCGGGCGGCTCGGGCTGGGCTGGCTGACGGTGGCGATGGCGGGGTTGCTGGCGCTGGGCGCGATTGGGGGAGCGGCGGCGTATTTATCGTCCACGTCGCGGCTGCCGTTTGTGGCGGGGCTGGATTTGTATCTGCCACCGGTGTTTGGGAGGGTGCATCCGCGATTTCGCACGCCGTGGGTGGCGATTGGCGTGTACGGGCTGGCGGGCATGCTGATGGCGGCGCTGGGGCAGGCGGGGACGACGGTGCGCGGCGCCTACGACGTGATGGTGAGCATGACGATCGTGACGACGTTTTTGCCATTTCTGGCGGTATTTGCGGCGATGGCGAAGGCGCAGAGCCGGCCGGCAGGCAGCGAAGTGATGCGCGTTCCGGGGGGCAAGCCGGTGGCGCTGGCGCTGGCGGCGGTGGGATTTGTATCCACGGTTGCGACGATTGTGCTGGCGGTGTTCCCGGCAGAGGAAGAGACCCACAAGGCAGTGGCGGTGGCGAAGGTGCTGGGGTCGACGCTGGTGCTGGTGGGTGCGGGGGTGACGGTGTTTCTGATTGGAGAGCGGAAGAGAAGGAAGTACGAAATGCAGCCGGTAGACGGTAACCTGCGCTGAGAGGCGAGACCTCAGGCTGCTTTCTTCGCGCGCGCCTTTTCTTTTTCGATGCGGGCGTGGAGGAGTTTTTTGGCTCGTTCCAACTCGCGGCGGCGGGTGGCGCTGAGTCCCGTGCCGGCGCGGTTGATGAAGTATGTCAGCATGCGCATGCCGGAGCCGGGGCCTTTGGGAGAAACCTTTTTCGAGGCCAGTGAGCGGGCGATCGTCGGCGCGCTTTGGGTGAAGAGATCTTTGGGCGGGTGGGTGGAGTCGGTGGTGACGGTACGCACCCAGCGCTTGCCTGAGGCGGACTTCTTTGCTGCGGACTTTTTCTTTGCGGTGGGCATGGGATTCGAAGGTTGCAGGTTACAGGTACCAGGACCGGCCCTGCGCTTCAGTGTCTTTTGAAGTACTGGACGGCGCGTTCGTGCTGCTCGGCTTTGTCGCGTGTGGAGAAGGTGCCGAGGTTGCGGCGCTTGCCGGTGCTGGGATTCTTCTTGCGGGAGTAGAGACGGTATTCGCCGGATTTGAGTTTGCGAATCATACAGAAACAGATGCGGCCTGGGAGCAGCCGGTAGCCTTTAGCTGTTAGCGAACCCACTCAAGCCAAAAGAGGGCTTGAATGGGGCGCCCGCCGGTCAGTTCAGACGCCGGTGATTTCGCCATTTTCGTCGAGGTCGACGTCTTCGGCGCGGGAAACCTTCGGCAGGCCGGGCATCAGCATCATGTTGCCGGCGATGGGAATGAGGAAACCGGCGCCGGCGGAGAGGGAAACGTCGGTGATGCGCAGGGTCCAGCCGGTGGGCGCGCCGAGCTTCTTTGGGTCGTCGGTGAAGGAGTACTGCGTTTTGGCGATGCAGATGGGGAGGGCGGCGTAGCCCCAGTCCACAAAGCGCCGGAGTTTTTCGCGCGCGGTGTCGGAGAGGGTGACGCCGTCGGCTCCATAGATTTGTGTCGCGACGGCATGGAGCTTTTCTTCGTAGCTGTCAGCGAGGGCGTACGCGGGCTGGAGGGTAACGGGGCCGCATTTGTCGATGAGGTCGACGACGGCGCGGGCGAGGGCTTCGGAGCCCGCTCCGCCGCGGGTGAAGGCTTCGGCAAGGGCGCTGGGGGCGCCGTTCCGCTCGCAGAAGGAGCGGAGCTGGGCTAGCTCCTCGGGCGCGTCGTGGGGGAAGCGATTGATGGCGACTAGGGTGGGCAGGCCGAAGCGGCGCAGGTTCTGAATATGGCGGGCGAGGTTGGCGGAGCCCTTGTCGAGGTCGCCTTCGCCCTGGTTGCGGAGGCTCTGGACGGTGGTGACGAGGACCGCGGCGGCCGGGCTGACGCCGGTGACGCGGGTGACGATGTCGATGTACTTTTCCGCGCCGAGGTCGGCGGCGAAGCCGCACTCGTTCACGACGTAGTCGGCGAGACGGAGGCCGGTGAGCTGGGCAATGACGGAGCTGGTGCCGTGGGCGATGTTGCCGAAGGGGCCGCAGTGGACGAGCGCGGGCGCGCCTTCGGTGGTCTGGACGAGGTTGGGGAGGAGCGCGTCGGCGAGGAGGGCCATCATGGCGCCGGTGGCTTTGAGATCCGCCGCGGTGACCGGTTTTCCGGAGCGGGTGGCGGCGATGACGATGGAGTCGAGGCGACGGCGGAGGTCAGCGCGATCGCGGGCCAGGGCGAGGATGGCCATGACCTCGGAGGCGGCGGTGATGACGAAGCCGGTGCGGCGGTTGGCGCCCTGGTGTTTGCCGCCGACTTCGACGGCGATGCGGCGCAGGGCGCGGTCGTTCATGTCCATGGCGCGCGGCCACCAGACCTGATCGGGGTCGATGTCGAGGTCGTTGCCGTGGAAGAGGTGGGCATCGATGAGCGCCGCGAGCAGGTTGTGAGCCGATGTGATGGCGTGGAGGTCGCCGGTGAAGTGGAGATTGACCTTCTGGCTGGGCTCGATCTGCGAGAGGCCTCCGCCGGCCGCGCCGCCTTTCATGCCGAAGACCGGGCCGAGGGAGGGCTCGCGGGAGGTGATGACGGCGCGCTTGCCGATGCGCTCCAGTCCCTGGACGAGGCCGATGGAGGTGACGGTTTTGCCTTCGCCGGCGGCAGTGGGGGTGGTGGCGGTGACGAGGATGAGCTTGCCGCGCGGGGGACGGGCGGGGTCGTGAAGCAGATCGAGGTGGAGCTTGGCAGCCCAGGGCGCAAGGGGTTCGTAGTCGGCGTCGGAGAGGCCGAGCTTGTGGGCGATGGCGGGGATGGGCAGGAGGCGGCGGACGACGGGCGGTTGGGCGAGGGTGGTCACCCGATATTGTCGCGCAGGTTGGGGGTGGTCGAGCAAGGGTGAGGGCACGGGAGCAAGGCCCATTGGTAATGTGCGAGGCAGGGAGAGGGTGCGGCGTTTTTTGGGTGAGTGCGGCGGGCGAGGTCTGGTATTGTCGCTCGCAACAGCCATCCAACCCGCGCTGCAAGGAGAAAAGATGCCCTGCCAACCTGACGAGCTGCGCCACGTTCCCCTGTTCGAGCTGCTGGACGACGATGAAGCCGCGATCCTGGCGGCCCAGGTAGAGACCCGAAAATTTGCCGCGCGGCAGCGCATCTTCAAAGCCGGCGATCCGCCCAGCCAGGCCTATATCGTGATGACCGGCAAGGTGCAGGTGAGCACCATGGACGAAGACCACCAGGAAGTGGTGGTGGACGAGCCTACGCACGGGGACTTCTTCGGGTTCGCCTCGATGCTGCAGGAGAGCGAGCACCAGACGACGGCGATGGCGCTGGAAGACACGACCTGTCTGGAGATCGGGCGGGACGACATCGCGGTGCTGCTGAAGCACCGGCCGATGGCGGGGCTGGACATGCTGACGGTGCAGGCGCGGCAGTTCCACGCGGCGCAGAAACTGGTGCAGAGCCGGACGATGCGGAATCCCAACGAAGTGATCGAGCAGGAGTCGACGTTCGGGGAGCGGATCGCGGACTCGGTGGCGCGATTCGGCGGGTCGTGGTCGTTCATCATCCTGTTTGGCGCGGTGCTGATTGTGTATTCGGCGACGAACGTGGTGCTGAAAGGGCGGGCCTGGGATCCGTATCCGTTTATTCTGCTGAACCTGTTCCTGTCGATGCTGGCGGCGATTCAGGCTCCGGTGATCATGATGAGCCAGAACCGGCAGGATACGAAGGACCGGACGCGGAGCGAGCTGGATTTTGAGGTGAATCGGCGGTCAGAGACGGAGATCCAGTCGCTGTCGCACCGTCTGATCCTGCTGACGGACAAGCTGGAAGACGTGGAGGAATTGCTGCGGGGGAAACCGCAGGGCGTGGGCGAGGCGCGGTCCTGAGCGGGTTCAGCTCTTAGGCGCCTGCACCCACTTGTTGCCGGAGCAGGACCAGGTCGCGGTCTGACCGGAGACGACGGTGGCCGTGGAGGCGGCGCACCAGGTTGCGCTGCCTTTCTCGCCGACGGTCACGGTGTACGTGCCTGGAGAGACGATGAGCGTGGCGTTGGTTCGCTGGCTGATCTTCCTGCCGTTGACCGTTAGGGCAGCACTGGGCGGGTCGGAATCCACGATCAGCTTCGCGGGCTGGGGAGGCATCTGGGGCGACGCGAAGAGCGGGATCAGGAGGACCGATGCCGCGAGCGGTTGGAGAAATCGCCGGGATGGCATGTTAAGCCTCCTGCCGCAGGTCCTGGAAGGCAAAATCCGCGAGGAAGAAGGTGCCGGCCAGAAGAGCATAGAACTGGAAGTAGCTGGGATTGACGAGGCGGTAGGCGTCGAAGGTCTGATTGCTGATCATAAAGACCAGGTACAGGTGCTCCACGTAGCCGAAGTAGAGGGAGACGCAGGCACCCGCGGCGCAGAGGAAAGCGGACCCGGGATGCCGGGGCGGAGTGCGCTCTTTGTCCCTGCCGCGATTGACGAGGAGGAGTCCGAGAGCTCCGAGAAGAGCGGTGGCGAGGGTCGTGAGCAGGGCGGTTGAGTCGGACACGGCATTCACCGCCAGTTGCTGCCATTGGGCCGGCGCGTCGGAGGAGGAGGAGATGATTTCGTTGGGCGGGAAGGTAACGCGGGTGAGGTGGCGCTGAACCTGCCAGACGGTCACGGCCAGGGCGGCGACAGCGAGGTAGAAGCCTAAACCGGTGAAGCGGGATCGTTGGAGCGACAGCTGCACGGCAGCACCCCGGGGATGGTGTGACCTGCGCGACCGAAAGATCCCCGGCAGGGGTCCGCAGGGAGGGTCTTTGCCGGGAGGGGATGAGTGTACAACGAATCCGGCGGGGAATTTGAGGGGAAAAATGGGGGGATGGGAGGAGTCTTTGCTGGGCGCAGCAGGATTCGAACCCGCGACTTCCACCTTGTAAATTGTGGCAAAGCGCGTGGATTCATAGAGTTCATGAAGCTGGAAAGGCGCAGATAGAGCTTTTCGGGGGCAGCCCGGGGCGCCCTCATTTTCCGTCCTTGTCCGCGTCCGGCAAATCGATTACCGTTCCGATCCTGACAATGACCCACAGGTCCTTCGATTTCATGGACCGCAGGGTGATACCGCTTTCAAAGTTGGATGAAATTCGGACTGCGTTGCGCGCTATGCGGGAGCAGGCACACGATGCGGGTCAGCCACCAGGATGGCGGCGCTCATCGCGGGCACGGATACGATTTCCCGATGCACTGCTTCGTCTCGAATTGCGCGCCACGTGCCAGCATCATCCACGGAAGCTCCGCCAAAGGTCACTCCGGCCGTGCTGGATGGATGCGGAGCCAGCAGACGAAGGATCGAGGCGTGCTTCATGCCCAGTCCGGCAACGGACAAATCTGCCTCCAGAGTGAAATGCGTATTCACGACTGCCACGCTCCGAGGCTTGCCCTTCGCGGCAAAGACATATGCCGCTAATGAGCTATCTTCCCCAATTGTTTCCAACGGCAGCATCTGTTGGCACCCGGCGAACGCCCGGGTAAACGCCAGCATGCCATAGTAGGGCACGCCGGCAGAGTTAATTCCCCTTCCGTTGTCCTGAATCGGCGAATAGGAGCTGACAAATCCCAGTTGATTCACGCCAGTTTCCAGGTTGACGCCGGAGCATCCGGCCTGAGCCAGGAACAGCATTACCTTCAGGGTCCAGAGTGCACCCACAAAGGTATTGCTCACACCTGGCCGTCCGCCGCCGGAGAAGGAGTTTATCTCGCAGATCCGCCATGGAATGCCGCTGTGCCTGGATGCGGCACGCAAACGCGCAGCGATATCCTCGAGCCGCGGGTCAGAAGTGAGCAGTTGCTCCGCGCTTCCGTGGGCCTGGCCGTTGCGATAGTAGTGCGTTGCAAGCAGCTGTACCTTGTCAGGGGCGTCCCGGGCCATACGCTCCACCCAGTCCACGGAGCTGGCCGTATCGGGAGCGGCAAAGCGAATCCCTGGAACGGCCTTCGCGATGGCCCCCTGCCATAGTTCAAATTCCTTTAGATACGCGGCATAATTCCAGGAAGGGGGTCGGAATGGCTGCGCACTCCCATAGGAATCCACTTCATTCCCAATCTCCAGCGCGAGCAACCGCGGGCCCAGGATCTGCGCCACCGACCGGGCCTCTTCGATCGCCTGGGGCAAAGTCCCCTGCGCAAAATTCAGGCTCCAGATTGCTGTCCATCCAACCCTCTCCAGGAACAGAGCGAACTGCTCGATCGAGGCGCGGGTGATCCGGGTGTTCTCGGGCGCGAATCCGGCCTGACCCTCAGGTGCATACCGGGTATAGTTCGCAACGATGCCGCCGACTCGCAACACGCCGCTCGGCCCAAGTCCTCGAACCAGTTCGAGGTAGCGCCGGTTGTGCACACTCAGGAGGCCAGGAGTGGCGACCGAGGACATTTCATACCCCAGCCCTGTAAAGTTCTTCGGAACCCCGGTTGGCTCCGTCTGCGCCAAACGAAGCTGGAGTGGAGCCCGGAGCTTCAGCCGATCGGCGCGTGGATAGGCCAGGGCCGCTGAGGCTTTCCACAGACAATCCAGAAAGTCGCGACGAGATAACACAGGCCTCCACAAGCAGGAGAAACGGCGGAAACAACTCTGGTCATCTGTAGCTTATACGGTTATCGGGGGCTTATGAAGATGACTTAGATCTTCCACGATGCCGGGTAGGGAATTCGGTTAAGACCGACGAGCTGAAAAACCGTTTTCGCCGGATCGATGCCAATCGTATCGGGTCTCCATGGACCGCCGCCTGTGCTCACTTCTTATGTTC
>JBAUGH010000071.1:0-5976 GCA_049679565.1 Acidobacteriaceae bacterium | reverse complement strand
CGGCTGAACAGTCCCAACGAACATTTCCTGTACCTGATCGGCCGAGTGCGGCCGGGGACCAATCCGAAGGCGCTGGAGGCGCAGTTGCGGGCGGAGCTCCACGCGTGGCAGGCGAGCCACGTGCAGGACATGGTTCCGCAGGAAAAGGAAGTGTGGCAGAAGCAGCAGCTGTATCTGACGCCGGGCGGCACGGGCGCCGACGACATGCGTCAGCAGTACGAGGATGGGCTGCGGCTGCTGTTCGGCGCGGCGGCCTGCGTGCTGCTGGTGGCGTGCGCCAACCTGGCGAATCTGATGCTGGCGCGCGGACTGAAGAACCGGCAGCAAACGTCGGTGCGGGTGGCGCTGGGCGCTTCGCGGCGGCGGCTGGTGCGCAGCGCGTTGGTGGAGAGCGTGACTCTCGGTGTGCTGGGCGGCGCGCTGGGCATCGCCGTCGCATATGCCGGAGCGCGGCTGGTGCTGCACCTGGCCTTCCAGCAGGGCGGATCGTCGAACTGGGTTCCGCTGAACGCGAATCCGTCTTGGATGGTGCTGCTGTTCACGCTGGGGATTTCGGTGGGGACGGGGATTGTGTTTGGGATCGCGCCTGCGTGGATGACGTCGCATGCAGAGCCGATCGAGGCGCTGCGCGGAGCGCGCGGGTCAACGGGAGCCAAAGCGCGCTGGCCGCAGAAAGCGCTGGTGATCGCGCAGGCGGCGATGTCGCTGGTGCTGCTGAGTGCGGCGGCGCTGCTGGGGCAGAGCCTGCGGAACCTGGAGCATCAGGATTTTGGGTTCGACACGCAGAACCGCGACATCGTGTGGACGAATACGCAGCTGACCGGGTACAAGCCGGAGCAACTGGAGCCGCTGTTCCGGCGGCTGGATGAACGGCTGGCGGCGATTCCCGGAGTGCGCGGTGTTTCGGCCGCGACCTATGCCCCGATGACCGGGGACAGCTGGAACGAGGGCATTCGGGTGGAGGGACAGGCGGAGCCGTCGGCCCGGGCGGACGTGGGGGCGAACTGGACGAGGGTAATGCCGGGATTCTTCCACACTCTGGGGGCGCGGATGCTGGAAGGACGGCCGATTACCGAGGAAGATACGGCGACGACTCGGAACGTAGCGGTCGTCAATGAGGCGTTCGCGAAAAAATTCTTCGGGAACAGGAGCCCGATCGGACAGCACTTCGGGATCGACAAGACGGAGTACGCCGGAACCTACGAGATTGTCGGCGTGGTGCGGAACATTCGCTATCTGGTGTACGACCTGAAAAAGCCGGTGGGGCCGACCTTCTTCGTGCCGGAGGCGCAGACGATTCAGTATCGCGATGCCGACATGAACACGACGGAGAACTGGTCGCACTACATGTACAACCTGGTGCTGTGGGCGCCGGGCAATCCGCCAGGCCTGGAAGCGCAGGTGCGGAAAGCGATGGGGGAAGTGGATCCGAATCTGGTGTTGCAGGGGGTTGATCCCTACGATGACGTGCTGGCCACTGATTTCGAGCAGCAGGAGATGATTTCGACGCTGACGATGCTGTTCGGCGGACTGGCGCTGGTATTGGCGGCGGTGGGGCTCTACGGGGTGACGGCGTATACCGTCGAGCAGCGGACCAGCGAAATTGGGGTGCGCATGGCGCTGGGCGCGGATCGGGGCAGCGTGGTGAAGATGGTCCTGCGCGGCGCCTTTCTGCAGGTGGGGATCGGACTGGCGGTGGGCATTCCCGCGGCCATCGGGGCGGGGTATCTGATTGCGGATCAGCTCTATGGAGTGCAGCCCTGGAGTCCGGTGATGCTGGCAGCCGCTACGCTGCTGCTGGCGGTGGCGGCCTTCCTGGCGGCGGTGATCCCGGCGCGTCGCGCGGCGGATCTGGATCCGGTGGTGGCGCTGCGCGTGGAGTGAACAGGGCACTGGGTCCTTAGAACGTAACGGTAATGGTGACTGAATCATGCTGAGCGATCTGAAATATGCACTGCGGCAGTTACGAAAGGCGCCGGGGTTTACGTTGACAGCGGTCCTGACCCTGGCTCTGGGGATTGGGGCCAACACGGCGATCTTCACCCTGGTGGATTCGATCATGCTGCGGCCGCTGCCGTTCCCCCGGCAGGATCGGTTGATGCGCATCGGGTACAGCAGCGCTTTTGGTGTCAATCCGTCGGACTCGCCCTTTCCCAGGGGATGGGTGCGCGCGCTGGGCGAGCACTCTGCGTCGTTCGAGCAGGTGAGCGCATTCGGCCCGGACGCCGAATCGAATGTAGGCGACGCGAATTCGGCGGACCGCGTCTTCGGCGCCGAGGTGATGACGAATGCGCTGGATACGCTGGGGCTGCACCCCGCAGCGGGCCGCTTCTTCACGGCGAACGAGGCGCTTTCCAGCCATGACCCGGTGGTGGTGCTCAGCTACGGGTACTGGCGGCAGCATTTCGCCGCGAATCCGGAAATTGTGGGGCAGACGCTCCGCATCGACGGCATCTCGCGGCGCGTCATCGGGGTGATGCCGGCGGGGGTCCGCTTCCCGTATGCGGATACGCAGTTTGTGACGCCGGTGACGTTCAAAGGGGGCGATCCACTCGATCCCTGGCAGTATTTCGACCTGCGCGCCTTCGGACGGCTCAAGCCAGGCGTGACCCCGCTGCAGGCACAGAGCGAACTGCGCCGCTTGTATCCGCTGATGCTGCCGCTGTTTCCCTGGCGGATGCCGGACAACTGGGCTCCGGCAACAACGGTGGTGCCGCTGCTGAACGTGGAAGTGGGCGATATGCGCCCGCGGCTCATGCTGCTGTTCGGTGCGGTGGGATTGATCCTGCTGATTGCGTGCGCGAACGTGGCCAACCTGATGCTGGCGCGCGCGGCAGGACGCGAGCGGGAGATTGCGGTGCGCAGCGCCCTGGGCGCCACGGGAGCGCGGCTGGTGCGGCAGCTGCTGGCAGAGAGCGTGGTGCTGGGGGCGATGGCCGGCCTGGTGGGCCTGATCGCGGCGGCTGCCAGTCTGCGGGTGCTGGTGACGGTGCTGCCCGCCAACACGCCGCGCCTTACCGATGTGTCGCTGCACGGACCGGTGTTCCTGTTCGCGGCAGCGGCTTCGGTGGTGACCGGGGTGTTGTTCGGACTGATTCCCGCGCTGCGCATGGCATCGCCGAACCTGCGGGAGTCGCTGCACTCCGGCGGCCGAAGCGTGGCGGGCAAGGCGGGGCAGTTCCGCGTTTCCATGGTGCTGGTGGTGGGACAGATTGCGCTCTCGGTGGTGGTGATTACGGCAGCCGGACTGCTGCTGCACAGCCTGTGGAGCCTGGCGCAGGTGAATCCCGGCTTCAATACGGATCGGATTGTGACGGCGGAAGTGTCGATGGATGGGACGGCCTGCCAGACGCGGCCGGGTGCGCCGACAAGCTCCGAAACAGCAAAGGGCCGTTGCCAGTCGTTCTTTGAGGTCTTGCTGAATCGTCTGCACGGCCTGGCGGGAGAAGAGAATGTTGGGTTGACCGATGCACTGCCGCTGAACGGACCGACGGCGAACTACGTCTACGACGCGGAAGGGCATCCCAGAGAGGCACGGCAGGGAGCGCTGATGGCGACGGGACGCACGGTGACGCCGGGCTACTTTGCAACCCTGGGCATGGATTTGGTTCGCGGCCGGCTGCTCGATGATCAGGATGGTTCCGGAACGAGCCGCGCGGTGGTCATCAGCCGGCATATGGCGGAACGGCTATGGCCAAATCAAAATCCCCTGGGACGGCATCTGCTCAGCGTGAGCGACGAGCCGACGCCGGCGGTGTGGGTACCGAATGCGGCGGTGAGCGTCGTCGGGATTGTGAACAACACCCACGAGGGCAGCCTGGCCAGCGCTTTCGGCGACGAAGTCTATCTGCCCATGACGCCGGATCGCGAGCGTCCGACCATGTATCTTGTGCTGCGCACGCGGACGAGCCTCCAACAGGCGGCGGCGGAACTGCGGCAGACGGTGGCGGACGTCGATCCGCAGGTGCCGGTGACGCGGGTGCGTTCGCTGAATGAGGTCATCGCTGCGTCGGAGTCGGCGCCGCGCTCATTGACCCTCCTGCTGCTGGCGTTTGGCGGACTGGCGGTGGTGATTGGCGGGGTTGGCGTTTACAGCCTGATCGCGTACATCGTCAGCTGGCGCACGCGCGAGATCGGCATTCGTCTGGCGCTGGGCGCGCAGCGCTGGCAGATTGTCGCCGGCGTGGTGCGGCAGAGCCTGGTGCTGGCGCTGGGCGGATCGGCAGTGGGGCTGATTGCGGCGGCCCTGGTGGCGCGTATGATGCGCAGTTTCCTGTTCGAAGTGCGCGCGGTGGATCCCATAACGTTCTGCGCGGTGGCGCTGCTGATGATTCTGCTGGCCATCATGGCGGCATGGATTCCAGCCCGCAGGGCGGCGAGCGTGGATCCGATGAAGACGCTGCGGATGGAGTGAGGGTGCAGCGCAGCTGCCGGCGTGGCAGGCGGCGGGGTGAATCCGAGGGGAGCGCTGGAGGAACAGTGAGCAGGCTGGAGCGGTTCGACAACCTGCGCCGGTAAAAATTTGCAACCGAAAATGGTGCGTGCTGGTCGTACCGGGTCAGAAGGGCAGGACCAGGGATGCTGAGCGACGGCAAATACGCACTGCGGCAGTTACGGAAGTCGCCGGGGTTTGCGATTACGGCGATCCTGACGCTGGCGCTGGGAATCGGCGCAAACGCGGTGGTGTTCAGCGTGCTGAACGCAGTGGTGCTGCGGCTGCTGAACGTGCCGCATGCGCAGAACCTTTATGTCCTGCAGCGATTTCAGTACGCGTCCCAGTCCTATCAGGACTATCTGGATTTGCGCGATCGCAACCGCAGCTTCGAGAACCTGTACTCGTACAACATTATCGGGCCGGTGGGGCTGGCGATCGGGGGCGGTTCGCCGACCACCGCGTGGCCGTATCTGGCCACCGGGAACTACTTCGACGCGCTGGGGGTTCAGCCGTTTCTGGGCCGGCTCTTTCACGCGAACGACGAGCATGGCACGAACAGCGCTCCCCTGGTGGTGCTGAGTTATGCGACGTGGCAGAGCACCTTTGCCGGCGACCGCGGAGTGGTGGGGCGCGGAGTCGAGATTAACGGGCACCCATACACGATTATCGGGGTGGCGCCGCCGGCATTTCGCGGGACCGAGCTGTTCTTTGCTCCGGGGCTGTGGATCCCCATGGTGCAGGGACCGCAGATTGAGGGCTACGACTTTCTGAAAGACCGGGGCGATCACTCGGGGTTCGTGGAGGGCCGGCTCAAGCCCGGAGTAACACCGGCGCGGGCGACGGCGGACCTGAATGCGATCGGCGCGTGGCTGGCGAAGACCTATCCACACGAGGATGATGGGCTGACGCTGACGCTGGCACGGCCGGGGTTGCTCGGAGACATGCTGGGGCGGCCGGCGCGGGCGTTTATGGCGGGACTGATGCTGCTGGCGGGGCTGATTCTGCTGGCGGCCTGCGCCAACCTGGGCAGCCTGTTTGCGGCGCGGGCGGCGGATCGGGCGAAGGAAATCGCGCTGCGCATGGCGCTGGGGTCACGGCGGGGACTGATCCTGCGGCAGCTGCTGACCGAAGCGGTCGTGGTGTCGGTGGCCGGCGGCATGGTGGGGCTGGCAGGGGGGATTGTGATCCTGCGCTGGCTGAGCGCGTGGCAGCCGATTCCCAATGTTCCCATCAATGTGCCGGTGAATCCCGACATGTGGACGTATGTGGTGGCTCTGGTGCTGGCGGTGCTGAGCGGGCTGCTGTTTGGGATCGTGCCGGTACGGCAGGTGCTCAGGTCCGATCCGTGGCAGGTGATTCGCGCGGGTGGGCTGGGGAGCGATCATCTGCGCCGTTTCTCGCTGCGGGATGTGCTGCTGGCGGGGCAGATTGCCATCTGCGCGGTGCTGGTGACGTCGTCGCTGGTGGCGGTGCGGGGGCTGGGGCGCTCGTTGCATGCGCATTTCGGATTCGAGATGAACCACACCATGCTGGTGGAACCG
>JBAUGH010000070.1:0-5894 GCA_049679565.1 Acidobacteriaceae bacterium | reverse complement strand
CCGAAGACGTGCTGGCGCTCAAGCCCGACGGCGTCTTCCTGTCGAACGGCCCTGGCGACCCCGAGCCGGTCACCTACGCGCAGGAGAGCATCCGTCGCCTGGCAGGGAAGACCCCGATTTTTGGCATCTGCCTCGGCCACCAGCTCATCGGCCTCGCCCTCGGCGGCAAAACCTACAAGCTCAAGTTCGGCCACCACGGCGGCAATCACCCGGTGAAGTGCCACGACACCGGCAAGGTGGAGATCACCTGCCACAATCACAACTTCGCCGTCGATCCCGACTCGCTCAACCCCAGCGAAGTGGACCTGACCCACATCGACCTGAACGACAACACCCTCGAAGGACTGCGCCACCGCACCCTGCCGCTGTTCAGCGTGCAGTACCACCCCGAAGCCAGCCCCGGCCCGCACGATTCCCACTACCTCTTCAAAGACTTCCGCAAAATGATGGAGGAGTGGAAGGGATGAACCGGTTTTTCCAGAGGATTTTTGCCAATCGGCGGGATTCATGTCCCGCCATTTTTATGAAACCAGGATACTGAGAGCAGCCCACAGACGATGCCACGCCGCAATGACATCACCAAAATCCTCGTGATCGGCTCCGGCCCGATCGTCATCGGCCAGTCCGCCGAGTTCGACTACTCCGGCACCCAGGCCTGCAAAGCCCTCAAGGCCGAAGGCTACGAAGTGGTGCTGGTCAATTCGAACCCAGCCACCATCATGACTGACCCGGAGCTGGCCGACCGCACCTACATCGAGCCGCTCACGAAGGAGTATCTCGACGAGGTGCTCCGCATCGAGTCCGAGATGCTCAAGAGCGACCATCGCGGCGGAGTCTTTGCCGTGCTGCCCACCGTCGGCGGCCAGACCGCGCTCAACCTCGCTGTCGAGCTGTCCGACTCCGGCATCCTCGACAAATATGGTGTGGAGCTCATCGGCGCCAAACTCGAAGCCATCAAGAAAGCTGAAGACCGCCTCCTCTTCAAGGACGCGATGACGCGGATTGGCCTCGACGTTCCTCGTTCCGCGCTGGTCAACAACCTGCGCGACGGCCTCGACTTCGCCACCAAAATCGGCTTCCCGGTCATCATCCGGCCGTCGTTCACCCTCGGCGGATCCGGCGGCGGCATCGCCTACAACCGCGAAGAGCTGATGGAAATCCTTGCCCGCGGCCTCGACCTCTCCCCCGTCCACGAGTGCCTGATCGAGGAATCCGTCCTCGGCTGGAAGGAATTCGAGCTGGAGGTCATGCGCGACCTCGCCGACAACGTCATCGTCATCTGCTCCATCGAAAACATGGACCCGATGGGGGTCCACACCGGGGACTCCATCACCGTTGCCCCCGCGCAAACTCTCACCGACCGCGAGTACCAGGCCATGCGCGACGCGGCCATCCGCGTCATGCGCGAGATAGGCGTCGAGACCGGCGGCTCCAATGTGCAGTTTGCTGTTAACCCCAACAACGGCCGCATGGTCGTCATCGAGATGAACCCGCGCGTGTCGCGCTCTTCGGCGCTGGCTTCGAAAGCCACCGGCTTTCCCATCGCCAAGATCGCCGCGCGCCTCGCCGTCGGCTACACTCTCGACGAGATTCCCAACGACATTACGAAGATGACGCCGGCCTGCTTCGAGCCGACCATCGACTACGTGGTCGTCAAAATTCCCAAGTGGCAGTTCGAGAAATTCCCCGGCGCCGACGAGAATCTCGGCCCACAGATGAAATCGGTCGGCGAAGTCATGGCCATCGGCCGTACCTTCAAGGAAGCGCTGATGAAGGCCATGCGCTCGCTTGAAACCGGCAGGAAGGCCGGCTCCGAGGTTCTGGATCCGCGCCGCCTCACCCAGCGCCTCGTGACGGCGCAGCCGGAGCGCCTCAGCTACATCCGTTTTGCCTTCCAGCTGGGCCACTCGGTGCGCGAAGTCGCCCGCATGACGTCGATGGATCCCTGGTTCCTGTATCAAATCAAGGAGATCTCCGATACGACCGCGGCGCTGGGCGCCAGTGCGGCCGATACGCAACCGCAATTGTTACGCAAAGCCAAACGCGCCGGTGTTTCCGACGAGCGCCTCGCGGCCCTGTGGTCGCTGCCCGGCCATGCCGGTGTCGAGGAAGTGCGCAGGCTCCGGCAACAGCAGGGCCTTCGCCCGGTCTACAAGCTGGTCGACACCTGCGCCGCCGAATTCGAAAGCTTCACCCCCTACCTCTACTCCAGTTACGACGAGGAAGATGAAGCCCCACCGACGGCGAAGCGAAAAGTCATCATCCTTGGCAGCGGTCCCAACCGCATCGGCCAGGGCATCGAGTTCGATTACTGTTGCTGCCACGCAGCCTTCGCGCTCCGCGAGGACAATTACGAGACGATCATGGTCAATTGCAACCCCGAGACCGTCTCCACCGACTACGACACCAGCGACCGCCTCTACTTCGAGCCCCTCACCCTCGAAGACGTTCTCGCCGTCTACGAGCACGAGGCGTCCGGCGGCGCAGAGGTCGGCATGATCGTCCAGTTCGGCGGGCAAACGCCGCTCAACCTTGCCCTCCGTCTCAAAGCCGCGGGGATTCCCATCCTCGGCACTTCGCCCGAGTCGATCGACCTTGCTGAGGATCGCAAGCGCTTCGGAAAGTTACTGGAGGAGTTACAAATTCCGCAGCCGCCAGGCATCATCGCCACCAGCGTGGACGAGGCTCTCGCCGGGGCCGAGCGTATCGGCTACCCCGTCCTCGTTCGCCCCTCCTACGTGCTCGGCGGCCGCGCCATGGTCATCGCCTTCGACGCCGAATCCGTCTCACGCTATATGAAGGAGGCCGTCGAGTATTCCCAGGAGCGCCCCATTCTCGTCGACCACTTCCTCGAAGACGCGGTCGAGGTCGACGTCGACGCGCTGTGCGACGGCGAGCACGTTGTCATCGCCGGCATCATGCAGCACATCGAAGAGGCCGGCATTCACTCCGGCGACTCGTCGTGCGTACTGCCCGCCGTAGATCTCGCCCCCGCGACGCTCGACACCATCCGCGGCTACACCCGTCGGCTCGCGCTCGCCCTTAACGTCATCGGCCTCGTCAACCTGCAGTTCGCCATCCAGCGACGTCCAGGCCAGCCGGACAAGGTCTTCGTCATCGAAGTCAACCCGCGCGCCTCCCGCACTGTGCCCTACGTTTCGAAGGCCACCGGGGTGCCGCTCGCCAAAATCGCTTCGCGGCTCATGACCGGCCGCCGCCTCAGCGAGTTCCTCGACGTTACCGACAGCCACGACCTCGGCACCGGGACCTATTTTTACGTCAAGTCGCCGGTTTTCCCGTGGAGCAAATTCCCCGGCGTCGATACCGTCCTCGGGCCGGAGATGAAGTCCACCGGCGAAGTGATGGGCGTAGCCGATAACTTCGGCGAAGCGTTTGCCAAGGCGCAGCTTTCCGCCGGCCTGCAATTGCCCACCAAAGGAACGGTCTTCTTCAGCGTGAGCGATCGCGACAAGACCAACCTCGTCAACCTCGCCCGCCAGTACATGGAGTTGGGCTTCCACCTCGTGGCGACGGAGGGCACCGCCAACGCTATCGAAAAGGCCGGCATGATGGTGGAACGCGTCTACAAAGTGAAAGAAGGGCGCCCCAACGTCGTCGATCTCATCAAGGGCGACCGCATCCAGCTCATCATCAACACGCCCCGCGGCCAGGATCCCTACTTCGACGAAAAGGCCATTCGCCGCGCCGCAGTGCTCGCGCGTGTCCCAACCATTACCACGTTAGCCGCCGCCCGCGCCGCTGCCGAAGGAATCGCCGCCTTACAGCGCCGCAAGGTCACGGTGAATCCGCTGCAGAAGCTGCACGCTGAGCATCTGGCTGCGCGCTAGGCATTGTCCTTCCACAGCGCCACGCCGCCCAGCAGCCCGTCCAGGTTCGACACAATCGTGATGTTGCGCTGCGGCTTCATCTTCAGCAGCTTGGTGTTGCCGCCGCCCAGGTAGAGGTGGTCCCAGTTGAACGTCGCCTGCGTCTGCGCGATGGCTTCCTCGATGAGCTTATTCCACTTCTTCTTCCCATATTTCTTCAGCCCGCGCAGCCCGAGATAGTCCTCGTACGTCTTCTTACGCCACGGATGGTGCCCCAGCTCCAGCGGGCACATATGGCCATCGACAAACAAACATGACCCCATCCCCGTGCCCAGTGTCAGGATCAGCTCAATCCCGCGCCCGGAGACCGCGCCCAGCCCCTGCACCGCGGCATCGTTGGCCACGCGCACCGGCTTCTTCCAGCGCTTGCGCAAGTTGGCCTCGAGCGGATACCCGACCCACTTCGGATCGAGGTTCACCGCCGTCATGGTCACGCCGTGCTTGATCACGCCCGGGAACCCGACGCTGACCCGATCGAACGCCGGCATCTGCTTCCGCAGCTCATCCAGCCCCACCAGCAGCCGTTCCGGCGTTGGCGGATCGGGCGTTGGAATGCGCAACCGTTCAGTGAGCGGCCTTCCATCGTGGTCCAGGCAGAGCATCTTCAGCCCGGTGCCACCAATGTCCACGGCGAGCGTAACGAGCGGCTTTGTGTTCATTCGAGGAACATGGTCCGTTGCGGCATGAATAGGCAGACAGAAAAGTGTATCGCGCCCGCTTTGCGCGCGGGTCAACCGTTCACGGAATCGCCCTGCAGAACCATAGGCAGCGAAGGCGTCTCCGAACCGCGCGCCGGTTCTATCGTCACCAGCCAGCGTTTCGCCTGCGTCTGCGCGGGCAGCGCCGGCAAAACCACCGTCGCTCCGTGGTCCGCATCGGGGCGAAACATTCCGGCCGGAATCGGCGGATGCGTCCCAGCCGGAATCAGCCACAGCTCGTAGGTCCTGTCCGCAGGGATCGCCCGCAGGCCGCCCGCCACAAACACCAGCGCGCCCTGGCTCGCCAGCCAACTCACCTGGCCCACTGGCTGCCGCAGCGGCTGGCGATTTTCCGTCAACACAATGTGCGCGGCATCAGGCGAGGTCAGCACCGCGACGATCTGATCCGCGTGGTCGAGTTTGACCTTCATCTGCGCGGCGTCCCCCTGGGCGGAATTCAGTTGTCCCCGTAGAAACGCGATGTGGTGCGCCAGGCCGGCCGCCGCCGCCAGAAACAGAAGAGCCAGCACCCAGCCAATCCAGTTGAGCGGATGAACGCCTCGTTTGTGATGCATCTCTTCGGCCATCGGAGCGTAAGCTGAAAATTTACCCAGCTTGCAAATAATTTGGATGCACAGCGCTCGCCTGGCGAAAATTCGGCTGCGAAAATTCCGTCCATGAAAACCAGACTGGACAAATTATTGATCGAGCGCGGCCTGGCCGCCACCCGCGAGCGCGCCCAGGCCCTCATCCTTGCCGGCCGCGTCCTGGTGAACGAGCAGAAGCTCGATAAACCCGGCCACAGCGTTGCCGCGGATGCTCCCCTCCGCCTGCTTGGCGGCGATCTCCGTTACGTCAGCCGCGGCGGCCTCAAGCTGGAAGCGGCCCTCGCTCACTGGCACATCGATCTCGAAAGCCGCTTCTGCCTGGACGTCGGCGCCTCCACCGGCGGCTTCACCGATTGCATGCTGCAGCATGGCGCCGCGCGCGTCCTCGCCATCGACACCGGCTACGGCCAGATCGCCCAGTTGCTGCGCGACGATGCGCGCGTCACTCTGATGGAGCGCACCAACGCGCGCCTGCTGAAACCCGGCGATCTCCCGCCCGGCATTTCCTTCCTGGCCGTCGACGTTTCCTTCATCTCCGCCACCCTGGTCCTGCCCCCGGTCCTGGCCGCGGTCTCGGGAGGGTTCGGCGCGGGAGTCGAAGCCGTCGTCCTCGTCAAGCCGCAGTTCGAAGCCGGCCGCGAGCACGTCGGCAAGGGCGGCATCGTGCGCAGTCCCGCCGCCCACCAGCTGGCCATCGATCG
>JBAUGH010000069.1:0-5104 GCA_049679565.1 Acidobacteriaceae bacterium | reverse complement strand
CCAGGACGCGAATTTCGAGTTCTTCCAGCAGACGCTGCAGGGCCAGGCGGAGCAGACGGCGCGCTGGAAGCGGTGCACCTCGATCTCCGACCGGTCGATGGGGGAAGCGGTGGGGCAGGACTGGGTGAAAGAGAACTTCCCGCCGCAGGCCAAACAGAACATGGAGAAGCTGGTGGCGGCGCTGGAGAAGGCGCTCGGCCAGGATATCCAGTCGCTGCCGTGGATGACCGCGGAGACGAAGAAGGCGGCGGAAGCGAAGCTGGCGGCCTTCCGCGACAAGATCGGCTATCCGGACAAGTGGCGCGACTATTCGAAGCTGGAGGTGACGCGGACGAACTTCGTCGAGGATCTGCGCCATTCGGCGGCGTTCGAGTCCGATTACGAGCTGAATAAAGTGGGCAAGCCGGTGGACGAGAAGGAGTGGGGCATGACTCCGCCGACGGTGAACGCCTATTACGATCCGCCGTTGAACGACATCAACTTCCCGGCGGGAATCCTGCAGCCGCCGTTCTATGAGTACGGGAAGGATCCGGCAGTGAACTTCGGCGCCATCGGGGTGGTGATCGGCCACGAGATGACGCACGGCTTCGACGATCAGGGCAGCAAATACGATGGCCAGGGCAACGTGCGCAACTGGTGGACGCCCGCGGATCGCGCGGCCTTCGATCAGCGCACGGACTGCGAAGTGAAGGAGTACGACAACTTCGAGCCGTTGCCGGGCGTGCACCTGAACGGCAAGCTGACGCTGGGCGAAAACACCGCCGATAACGGGGGCATCCACATCGCGTGGCAGGCGCTGCAGTCGACCCTGGCTGAGGAAGGGAAGAGCATCGACGAGAAGATCGACGGTTACACCGAGGCGCAGCGCTACTTCATCGCCTACGCGCAGGTGTGGTGCGAGAACCGCAGGGATCAGTATTCGCGAGTGGCGGTCAAGGTGGATCCGCATTCGCCCGGGCAGTTCCGGGTGGACGGGGTAGTGCAGAACTTCGACGAGTTCGGCAAAGCGTTCGGCTGCCACAAGGGCCAGCCCATGATGCCGGAAGAATCCTGCCGCGTCTGGTAGGGTTCGGCGCTCCCGCATGGGCGCCACAGCGCGGGGCTCGGGCGAGCCGCTTCGGATCGCCGGGCTGGAGGCGGGTCTTTTCCTCGACGGACCTGGCCACCTCCGTGCCCCGCAATCCGCCGGTTCCATTTACAATGGACCAGGTTCATCCATACAGCTTGTCCGGACCCCCGTCCCCCGGGTGGTCAGGCGTGAAGGAAGCGCATGAGGTTCAGTAAAATCGGCCGGATTGTCCTGGCCCTGGCAGCGTCCCTGTTCATCGGTTTCGGCACTCAATCCTGCTACTACTACACCGAGGCATACATCATCGTCACCGGTTCGCAGTACAACCAGGTGGCTTCCTACCGGGAACAGAACCAAACGGGCCAGCTGCAGGCCGCGCCAGGCGATCCTCTCGGCTCCGGTGGAACCGATCCGGTCCGGGCGGTGCTGCTGCCGGGGGGCCGTTATGTTTACGTCCTGAATGAAGGCGCTTCGAAGTATGACGGGGCGGGAAACATCACGTGGAGCAACGCGAATATCTCGTTGTTCAGCATCGGCGGGGACGGCGGCCTCTCTTATCAGCTTTCCTATCAGAGCCAGGGCTACGGGTCGATCCGGATGGCGTTGAACTCGAGCGGCAACGTTCTCTACGTGCTGGACACCTACCAGCCGACGGGCACAGTCAACTACACGCCGGGCTCGCCCACCTACAACGCGACGACGACTCCCTGCTACGACGCGGCCTACCACGTATATCGCCCGGCCGGCGACATTACGGCGTTCTCCGTTGACGGCACGACCGGGCGTCTTTTCCTGCTGACCAACCAGCAGCAGGAGAATGCCCAGGGAACCGCGCTGACCTACTTCCCCATCGGCTGCGGCGCGATCGACTTCCACACGTTCAGCAGCTATCTTTACACCGGCGAGGCGAGCGACCCGGCGTCCGGCCAGACTCAGGTGGTGTACGCCTACAGCGTGAGCGGGAACGGGCAGCTGATCCAGGTAGCGGGTGGCGCTCAGCCGGTCCACACGGAAAATATGGGGAACTTCGGCGAAAGCCAGGACGGCCGCTACCTCTACCTCCTCGACAACGGCCCGGATAACCTGATTTACATCTTTACCGAAGGCAGCAACGGACTGTTGTCGGCGATTGCGACGGGCGCGGTTCCTAATACCGGCGCGAGCGGCATGACGGCAATCGCCACCGACAGCCAGTCGAAGTACGTTTACGTAACGAATACGCAGTCAACCGGGGTAGGCAATCCGGGCAGCATCATCTCGGAATATGAAATAGAGGGAGGGGGTCAGCTTTACCCTTTGCCCACTGCTCAGCCGACCGGCAACCTGTACGGAACCGGTTCCACGCCGGTATGCATCTTTGAGGATCCGTCGCACCAGTACATCTACACGGCGAACGCCACGTCCAGCAACGTGGTAGGAGCGGCCTTCAGTCCGCTCACCGGCATTCTCACGAACCTCAGCAAAGGCTCGACCTTCACCGTTGTGGGGACTCCGACCTGGTGCCTCTACAGCTCCAATACCGATTGATGCGACCCGGAACGAAGCCCATGAAGTTGAGTCCAGTCCGCCGGCTACTGGCAGCGGGAGCCACGGCAGCCGTGGGGCTGCTGATGGTTTCCTGCGGCGCCAGCAACACCATCGACTTTCTCTACGTGATCGGAAACCTCGACAACCCCGGACAGATCAACGTCTACGAGGTCAACTCACAGTCGGGGGCGCTCTACCAGATCGCGGACTCGCCCTACCCGTCGGGCGGACGCAATCCGGTGTATGAGGTCTCGGCGCCGAACGGCCTGAGCCTGTATGTCGCCAATCACGACGACAACACCATCGTCCAGTTCCTGATCGGCACGGACGGCAAGCTGTATCCGGTGCAGACGGTGAACACGCCGGGCACCGAGCCGGTGGCGATGGCCATCAACTCAGCCGGCACGTTTCTTTATGTGCTCGATTACTACGCGCCCGCGGCCCCCGGCCAGCCTTCCTTCACCGATCTCAATCCAGGACCCGGCGCGGTAATCGTCTATCCCATCAACTCGTCGACCGGGAACCTGGGGACGCCGCTGACCAGCGGCAATGCGAATTACTGGGATGTCCAGTGCTTCCCCTCCAATCTGGGACTCACGCCTAACGGCAACTTCCTTTACGTCGCGAATCCGAACACCGTGCTGGTGACGGATGCGCCGCCGGTGACCGGAACCGTGCCGATCCTGCCGGCGTCCTGTCCATCGTCGGGAACCGTTTCGGGTTTCGCGGTCAGTTCGTCCGGGCTGACCCCGGTCGGCACCGCCCCTCCGGGGAGCGTCTACAGCGATCCTTCCGCTTTCTCCACCGGCACCGGCTCCGCCCCCACGGCAGTGATCGCCGATCCGTCGAATGCTTCGCTGTATGTAACGGACGGGGTGGAGAATGAGCTGTACACGTTCAATATCCAGTCCAGCGGGGCCCTCTCGCTGGCCTCCACGCTGCCCACCGGTACGATGCCGATGGACGGAACGATCGTGGCGGGCAAGTACCTCTACGTTTCCGATTTCATCGGCGGCTCCATCAGCCAGTATTCACTGGGTTCGGGGGGGCTTACTCTGGTTTCTACCAGCTCTTCAGGAGCTTCCGGGCCGCTGTGCATGATCGTCGACCCGAATACCCAGCGGTTTCTCTATACCGCGGACTACACCGGCGGCAAGGTCGGCGGTTCCGAACTGAATGTCTCCAACGGAACGCTGATTACGAACAAGGACGCGCCTTATTCGACCTCCGGGCAGCCCACTTGCGTCGCAGCGATTTCGCATAAGGGCGGGAACACCCACGGGCTTCCGACCCCGTAAGAAGTTTGGCGCCGGCAACGGGGCCGGACTTTAGAATGAAGCGGGAGCAATCCCGTATTTTGCTCCCCGCAAGGGATGAAGGAAGAGCATGAAGTTCAGGAGAATCGGTCAGGGCCTGGTGGCGGTTGCAGCGTGCGTGGGGTTGGGGTTGGGCATAACCTCATGCAGCCCCAGCGACACCATCGACTATCTCTACGTCACCTCGAACAACGCCTCCTCGAGCACGGGAGACGGGCAGGTTACTGCCTATCACGTGGACTCGATCTCGGGTGCGCTGAGCCAGGTGGCGGGAACGCCGACCGATTCCGGGGGCGCGAACCCGATCGCCGAGATTCCCTCGCCCAACGGCAAGTATCTGTATGTCGCCAACCATGGAAGCGACAATGTAACGGAATTCACGGTTGGCACCGATGGCCAGCTTTCGCTCAGCAATAAGTACACGACCGCGGGTTCCGATCCAATTTCCCTGTCGATGAATGCGGCGGGAACGCTGCTGTTCGTGCTCGATTACTACGGCCCGGGCTTCGACGACAGCAATCCCGGCCCCGGTGTCCTGATCGTCTACCCCATGAATGCAGACGGCAGCCTGGGCACTCCGGTCGCCAGTGGCGGCCTTGGGTATACCCCGGTGCAGTGCTTCCCCGGCGGCGTCGCCGTCGCACCGAACAGCAGCTACGTTTACGTTTCGAACACGAATTCGGTCATCGTGACGACCGCGGGGTATACCACGCCGAACCCGCCGGTCGTCCCTTCCACCTGCCCCAGCCAGGGAACGATCTCGGGATTCGCAGTCAACTCCTCCGGCGCGCTCACCCCGATTCCCGGCAGCCCCTTTCTCGCGGGAGCCACCCCGACTGCTATTGCGGTGGACGTGACCAGCCGTTTTGTCTACACCACCGACAGTTCACAGAATCAGCTCATCGCTTACACGGTTCAAGCCGGCGGCGCTCTGCTGCCGCTGAACAACGGACCGTTCGCCACCGGAACCCTGCCGGTGGGGCTCGCCATTGACCCGCGCGACGAGTACCTCTACGTGACGAACTACAACGGGCAGAGCATCAGCGCCTACAGCATCTCTCAGGTGAGCGGACTGCCTTCCGCCCTGGCCAGCAGCGGCTGGAACACCGGCAGCCCGGGGCCAAGCTGCATCGTTGTCGATCCCTCGCTTGGCCGTTACGTGTTTTCTTCGCTTTCGTTCACTGACTACGTC
>JBAUGH010000068.1:0-2031 GCA_049679565.1 Acidobacteriaceae bacterium | reverse complement strand
GAACAGCTCACCCTGCCGGGATTGAGCGAAAATCCGGGTCCTGCAAAAAAGCCATCAGCGACTGCACCTATAGCTGTGTTGCCACAAAGCGGCCCTTGGCCGTCCGCGAGGACTTTCGCTCCGCGCTGCGCCGAGCCACAGCCGACTGTTCGCAAAAAGAGCAGGGAAGCCATCCCCCTGCAACCTGCAACCTGCAGCGTGGCGCCTGTTCCGCGTCCCGCTCGCAAGCCATGGAGCAGGTTGGATCAGGCCCTGCGCGCCGCCGATCTCCTCCTCAACGCGGGAGGATTTGCCGCCATCGTCCTCGACATGGGCTCGGTTGAGCCGGAGTTCGCGCTGCGCGTCCCGCTCGTCACCTGGTTCCGTTATCGCGCCGCCGCCGAACGCAGCCAGGCCAGCGTGCTGCTGCTCACGCAGCAGGCCTGCACGAAATCGAGCGCCGGACTGGTGCTCCACTGCGAGGCCGGTCCGGTTGCGCCGGATTCCACCACGGTTCTCACCGGCGCCGAATCCCTTGTCACCATCGCGCGCGAACGCTTTGCGAATGTGTCCAACTTTACCCGCAAGCCGCCGCAAAGCGACCTTAGCGTGCTGCATTCCGGAAACACGCTCCGCTGGCAGACGCAAACTCCCTGGGCCGCAGTTCATTCCGTCCAGCCCGCGAAAGCAGGCCGCAAATGACGCGCGACCAACATCGTGAACTCTATGCTTGCCTCTACGCGCGCGAATTTCCGGCCCAGGCCATGCTGCGCCTCCGCCCCGATCTGCGTCCGCAGCCGGTCGCCATCCTCGAAGGCACGCCGCCGCGCCAGACGGTCTGCGCCTGCAATACGCCCGCTCGCGCGCTCGGCCTTTCACCCGGACTCACGCGCGCTGAGCTCGACGTCTTCCCCGGTGTCGTTTGTCTGCCGCGCTCTCTCGCCGAAGAATCCAGCGCCCGCGCGGCGCTCCTGCAGGCCGCCGGACAATTTTCGCCCCGCGTGGAAGAGCGCAGCGAAGGCACCGCGTTCTGTGCCGCGCTCGACATTGCCGGTACCGAAAAGCTCCTGGGTTCTCCCGATCCGCTTGGCCGGAAGCTCCTCCGCAACGTCCGCGCCCTCGGCATCCAGGCCAGCCTCGTGGTCAGCGCCAATCTGCACGCCGCGCTTTGTCTCGTCCGCAATCTGCCGGTTCGTCTCGTCGTCATCCCGCCCGGCGAAGAAGCCGCTACCCTCGCGCCGCTCCCGCTTGCCGTCCTCCCACTCGCGCCCGAGCACGCCGAAACCTTCGCCCGCTGGGGCATCGCGACCCTCGGCGCGCTCGCCGCCCTGCCGGAAAAAGAGCTGATCGTCCGGCTCGGCCAGGAAGGCTGCCGCCTCCGCCAGCTCGCCCAGGGCAAGGCCTCGCACCTCCTCGTGCCCGCCGATCCGCCCTTCACCCTCGAAGAGCGCATCGAGCTTGACGCTCCTGTTGAGATCCTCGACTCGCTACTCTTCGTCCTTGGCGTGCTTCTCGACCAGCTCGTCGCCCGCGCGGTGACGCAGATTCTGGCCCTCGCCTCGGTCACCGTCACGCTCGCGCTCGAAGGCGGCGCGACCCACACCCGTACCGTCCGCCCCGCGCTCCCCACCAACGATCGCCGCCTCTGGCTGCGCCTCCTCCACCTCGACCTGCAGGCGCACCCGCCCTGCGCCGCCATCCGCGCCGTGACCCTTGCCGCCGAGCCGGGCTCGACCAGCAAAGTCCAGCAGGGACTCTTCACGCCGCAGCTTCCCGAGCCCGACCGCCTCGACGTCACCCTCGCCCGCATCAGCAGTTTTGTGGGAGACGCCCGCGTCGGCAGCCCCGTCCTCGAAGACACGCACCGCCCCGATGCTTTTCGGATGGTCCCGTTCACGATTCCGGCGGCTGCGCCCGCTGCCGTTCTGCCCATCCCACAACGGCACGCCCGCACCGCGCGCCGCCGTCTGCGTCCGCCGGAGCCCATCGCCGTCACCCTCCGCGAGCGCCGCCCCGCCGCGTTCGTCTTCCGCAACCAGCGCTACACCGTCG
>JBAUGH010000067.1:0-2486 GCA_049679565.1 Acidobacteriaceae bacterium | reverse complement strand
ACCAGTACCCGGCGCTGCAACACGCGCCCCTCGACAAAATCTCGCTCTTCTCCATGCTGGAGCGCGAATGCGGCGTGGAGCTGGCCTACGCCGACGAGGAGATCGACGCCACCGACGCCGACACCCGCATGGCCGAGCTGCTGCAGATTCCCCGGGGCACCCCGCTGCTCCGTATCCGCCAGCTCATCTTCTCCACCACCGGCAGCGCCACCGTCTACGTCACGGGCTTTTACCGCTCCGGGCGCCACACCCTGCGCATCCGCCGCTTCCGCTAGAGGTTTTGCTCCTGTAAAGGAAAAGGGCACGCTCGGTTCGCGCGCCCTGCCACTCGTTGCCGGCCACCGGCGGTCCTTCTACGCGTACGACGAAACAGCCTTCGCGTTGCGCGCGCCGCGCTCCGCCCGAATCCGCTCCACGTATCCGTTCTCCCGCAGCGCCGCCAGCGGATCCTCCGGCAGCCCATGCTCTTTCCGCCACGCCTGCACCGCGGGACGCACATCCGTCCAGAAAGCCTGCCGGAGGCACTCCTCGGCTTCCACCAGACGACAGCCGTCCTGCAGCTCCGCCAGCTTTTCGCGATCCACCAGGGCGGCGCGCGCGTAAATCTCCTGGGCGGTCGAGACCGTCTGCACCATCGCTTCCATTTTGCCCTTGAGGTTGTGGCTCTGGTCGATCATATAGGCCACACCGGCAGCTTCTTCGCCGGCCGACAATATCTCATGGAAGATCCGGAACACCTGATAAGGATCGATCGACCCCAGGGTCAGATCGTCGTCGGCGAAGCGCCGGTCGTTGAAGTGGAAGCCGCCCAGTGCTGCCTCGCGCAGCAGCCAGGTCACAATCTGCTCGATGTTCTGCGCCTGGTAGTGATGTCCGGTGTCCACCAGCACCACCGCCTGCGGTCCCGCGTGCCGCGCCAGCAGCAGCGCCATCCCCCAGTCGGCAATGTCCGTGTGGTAGAACGCCGGCTCGAACGGCTTGTACTCGATCAGCATGCGCTGCTCAGGCCCCAGTGCCGCGTGGGTCGCGCCCAGCGCTTCCTCCATCCAGCCAATCCTGCGCCGGATGCTCTGCGTCCCGGGATAATTCGACCCGTCAGCCACCCACAGTGACACATCCCGCGACCGCAGCTCTTTCGCGATACGCACTGACTCGAGCAGGTGCTCGACCGCCAGCTTCCGCACTCCCGCGTCCGGATTGCAAATCGACCCGTACTTATATTCCTGCCGCTCGAACAGGTTGGGATTGATCGAGCCGGCCTTCACTCCGTGCTGCCGCTCCAGTTGCCGGATCGCCGTCACGTCACCCACCCCGTTGGGCAGGTCCCACTCGACGTGGAGGGCCAGCGTAGGGCACGCCCCGGTCAGGTTATGGACCTCGGCGGCGTCGGCAAACTTCTCCTCAAGACTGGTTGCCGCCTCGGCCTGCAGGTACTTGCCGAACCGCGTCCCGGTGTTCGCGAATCCCCACGAGGGAATCTCCATGCGAAACCTGTCGAGTGCTTTGTTGATGCGCTCTGCCTGCGTGCTCACCCATGCCCCCTGAAAATCGGGAAACAAACTGCCTATTGAAATTGCGATCGTCCGATACTAGCCCGGTTCCCCTCCCAAAGTAAAGATGCACAGCGGCAGAGACGGCTTCTGACGGGAGGCATCTGCATGAATATCCCACCCTTGCCCTGGACGCGCCCTGGCCGCTTCCCCTATACTGGCTGAGGTTGTACCCACGCAATACACAGCAGGATAACCATGCCCAAACTTAAAACGCATCGGGGCGCGGCCAAGCGCTTCAAAAAGACCGGCACGGGCAAATTCAAGCGCGGCCAGTCCAAAATGCGGCACATCCTCACGTCGAAGGAGACCAAAACCAAGCGCAAGCTGGCTCACAGCGTGCTGGTTTCGGACGCCGACCACAAGAAGGTTGCCCGCATGATCCCGTACGCCTGATCCTCCGGGCCTCCCAGGAGACTCCCTCGGCCACGCGGCCGAGAGTGGACAGGCAGAACCAAAGCGCGTGAAGAGGCTCATTCCCGCCTCCAGCCGCTCAACCGCAGTCGAAAAGGAGAATTCCCATGCCACGCGTCAAACGTGGAACCAAACGCAGCGACCGCCGCAAGAAAATCCTGAAAAGGGCCAGCGGCTACTTCCTTACCAAATCCAAGCTCTACCAGGCAGCCCAGGAAGCCGTCGAACGCGGCCTCAAGTTCGCCTACAGCGGCCGCAAGAACAAGAAGCGCCAGTACCGGTCGCTCTGGATCGTGCGCATCAACGCCGCCGCCAAAATCAATGGCATCGCCTACTCGCAACTGATCAGCGGTCTCAAGAAGGCCGGCATCACCCTCGACCGCAAGATCCTCGCCGATTTGGCCGTCAACGACGCCGCCGGTTTCAGCGCGCTCGTCAGCCAGGCCAAAGCCGCCCTCAAGCCCACCGCCGCCTGAGCCGCGGCAGCCAAACCAAATGCCCATTCCGGCTCCGGAATGGGCA
>JBAUGH010000066.1:0-23811 GCA_049679565.1 Acidobacteriaceae bacterium | reverse complement strand
TAGAGGAAGCGTTGGCCTGGATGGTTTCAGGGAATGGGGCGGAGGTGCTGGCAGCGAAGGTGGCGTCGCCGTTGTAGTGCGCTGTGAGGTTGTGGACGCCGCTGGTGGCGAAGCTCGCCTGGAAGGTAGCCACGCCGGCCGCATTCAGAGCAGCCGTACCGATGACCTGGGCGCCATCAAGGAAATTGACGCTGCCGGTAGGCGATCCGCCGGCGGCCGTGACGATGGCGGTGAGGGTCACGGGGGCGAGCGCCAATGCGGGATCGGGGGCGGCGGTGAGTTGAGTGGTGTCCGGCAGTCCGTTAATGACCTGGGTGATGGAAGCTGAACTGGCGGCGTAATCGGTTGTGGGGATGTACGTCGCCGTGATGTTGTGATTGCCAATGGGAAGAGTGGTGGTGGTCCAGGTGGCCACGCCGGAGGCGTTCAGCGGCACGGTGGTTACGGTGTTGCCGTTATCGGAAAAGGCGACCGAGCCAGTGGGCGTTCCGTAGGACGGGACCCCGGGAGTGACGGTTGCGGTGAAGGTGACCGACTGATTGACCAGAGCGGGATTGAGCGAGGAACTGAGGGCGGTGTTCGTCGGATATGCGCTGAGGACCTGCTGGGTGAGGGACTGCTGCGCCGGGAAGTGGGTTGCGTCCCCGGCATAGGCGGCGACGATCACGTGCGAGCCGACGGTGAGAGCGCTGGTAGAGTATGTTGCGTTGCCGCTGGAGTCAGGGGTGAGCGTAGCCAGTGGGTTGCCGTTGTCCGTGAGTGTAATCGGGCTGGGATGCGAGTTATCCGGCGAATTGCTGGTGATGGTGAAGGTGACGGCCTGATTGACGAGGGAGGGGTTGGGCGTGGAGGCCAGCGTGAGAGTGACGCTGTATTTCTCGACGAGAACGTAGATTTTGACGGATACCGCCGCGGGGAACGATCCGTCGCCGGAGTAGGTGGCAACAAACGCGTGCGGTCCGGGAACGAGCTTGGTGAGAGCGAAGGTGGCGGCGCCTGTGCCGTCGATGGAACCGGTGCCGATCTGAGTGCCGTCCTCATAGAAAGTGACGGCGCCGGTTGGAGTGCCCGCGGGCGAAGCAAGCTGAGCCGAGAGGGTGAGATTGCTGCCGCCGTTCACGTTCCAGGCCGAGGGCGTCAGCAGGACTGTGGTGGCCTGCGCGTCCTGCGAACCGGCGTGTTCATACGCGCCCATATCGACGATGGGATAGCCCTTACCGGTCGCGTCCTGCAGACGGGGTTTGCCGTTGAGGTCGGTGGCGAGGGGGTAGCCGTCGTTGGCAATGAGCTGCAGCGCGCTGGTGTTGCCGGCGTCGATGGCGGGCGACGAGGCCTGCAGGGTGTAGACACCGTTAGCGGCGTTATCGAAGAGCGGGTCGGCGGCGATGTTGCCGTAGGTGCCGCTCTGGTCGGGACAGGCTCCGCCATAACCCGGGCCGCTGGCGTTGTAGATGTCATTGTGGTCCGCGACCAGCGGAGTCAGGCTCAGGTAGTCATAGGTAGTGCCGCACATGAATGCGGGCGACGAGCTGTTGCCCAGGACGATGTTATTGGTGAATTCGTACTGCGCAAGGTTGCCCTCGATATAAACCTGCGAGCCGTAAACGCCATTGGGATTCGGATTGCTGATGGTGTTGCCGGCGAAGGTGTTGTCCTGAATGAAGCCGATGAAGGGCCCCTGGGTCGACTCAGGGATGAGCATCGAGATGCCGCCCGCTCCGTAGCCGGCGGAGTTGCCGGTGATAAGGTTCTGGGCGATGAGCATGGCATCGGAGTTGTAGGCGACAATGCCGCCGCCCTGACCGGTGGTGGCGTTGTTGCGGATGATGTTGCTCTCGATGACGGAGTTTTCAACCGCCCAGAGGAAGATGCCGCCGCCATCGTAGTAATTGGCAGTGAGATTCTGCTCGATGGTGTTTCCGATGACAACGTTGCTCGTCAAAGCCGGCTGCGAGCCGTTCGGGATGGTGCCTCTGCCGATCAGCAGGATGCCGCTGCCGCTGAAAGTGCAGTAGTCGTTCGCCCCGGTGGTCTGGTTGATTTCGTTGCCCTGGATGAGGGCGGCTCCGCCGGAAACCCAGACGCCGTGGCAGGCATTGGCGGTGATGATGTTGTTGCTGACGGTTGGAGCCGAGGCATTGATATAAACGCCGCCCGCGCCGGCGACGCTGGGCTGCGGCTCCGCCCCGCCGTTGCGGATGGTGAAACCGCTGATGATGCTGGAGCGGACTTCGCCGGTATGAAACGAAACGACCGGTCCGCTGGCGCCGCCGTCGATGATGGTGACCGCGGGACCGCTGACGCTGGTGACGGTTATCGCCTTGCCATGAAAGTCGAGGTTCTCGTGGTAGGTGCCGGGGGAAACGAGAACGATATCGCCGTTGGCAGCGGCCGTAATCGCGCTCTGGATGGTCGGCTGGTTCGCGGGAACCTGAATCGTAGCCTGACCCAAAGCCGGGAGGGCCATGGCCGCGACCAGAAGCGGCGCAAACAGCGTCGAAAACCGGGGCAGCAGGTCGCGCCCTAAGCGGAGCCAAAGGCAGACGCGGTCCTTAAGGAATGAGGCCGTCACGCGCGACGTTCACTTTCGGTGCAGATTTGGGAAATGCAAGGGCAAGGTACCACAGGGATGTGGCAGGTGTTATCCCCAGACGGTGGGATAAGTTACCGAGGAGCTATGTCAGTTACGGTACTGCGGTCATTGCCGCAGCGTCGGCACCCGTTCGTCATTCGACGCGCAGAGCCTGCTGCGGGTCGAGTCGGGAAGCGCGGGTAGCCGGCATCCAGACGGCGAGCAGGGCCACGCCAGCGAGAACCAGCGGCACCGTGGCAAAGACCAGCGGATCCCAGGACTTCACGCCGAAGAGGAAGCTCGCAATGAAGCGAGTGAGGCCAAAGGCCGCGCCGATGCCGATCGCGACGCCGATGAGCGCGAGGCGCATGCCATGCCAGACAACCAGCGTGCGAATGCGGCTGCGGTCTGCGCCGAGGGCCATGCGGATGCCCATCTCCTGGGTGCGTTGCTGCACGGAGTAGGCCATGAGGCCATAAATGCCGATGGCGGCCAGGATCAGGGCGGAGGCTCCAAAGATGGTGAGGAGGATCATGTTGAAGTCCTGGCTGGCGGTGGACTGGGTGACGATCTCAGTCATGGGACGGACGCGGCCGACGGGGAATCCGCCGCTGGCCTGGCGCAGCTGCTCCTTAATCGCGGCAGCGTACTGGAGCGGGTCGCCCTGGGTGCGGACGATCCAGATATAGGGCGTGATATTGGAGTTGAGAATCGTCATGCCGTCGGGGACCTGGGCGCTGGGGATAATCATGACCGGGACGGGATCGCGATTGAGGCCGCCGTCGCGGATATCGCCGACGATGCCGATGATCTGGCGGGCGGGCTCGGCGAAGCCGGGGCCGACGCCTTTGCCGATGAGCAGCTGCTGGCCGATGGGATCGCCTTTGGGCCAGTACTTCTTCGCAAAGGCCTGGTTGATGAGGACGACGCCGGGGGCGGAGCCGGTGTCCTGCTCCGTGAAGTCGCGGCCGCGCAGGATGGGAATTTGGAAGACGGAAAAGTAGCCGGGCGAAACACTGAGCCACCCGGCGCCGCCGTTCCACGGGGATTTGCCTTCGGGCGCGCGGCCGATGATGTTGAAGGGCAGGCCGTAGCCGCCTTCGAGAGGAAGACAACAGGTAAAGGCGGAGGCTTCGACGCCGGGAATGGCGTTGAGGCGTTCGCGTCCGTCGTGGGAAACCTGGGCGACGCCGGCGGTTTTCTTGAACTGATCGCCGGTGAGGGACATTTCGAGAGTGAGGACGTTGCGGGGATTGAAGCCGGGGTTGACCTCGCGCAAAGCGAGGTAGGTGCGGATGAGAAGCGCGGCTCCAATCAGGAGGACGAGGGCGAGAGAGACTTCGCTGACGACGAGGAGCGAACGGGCTTTGTTGTGGCGGAGGCCGGTGCCGGAGCGGTTGCTGCTTTCCTTCAGGGTGGCGTTGAGGTCGGGGCGGGAGACACCGATGGCGGGGAAGAGTCCGAAGAGAATGCCGGTGAGAAGGGAGACGGCGAGGGTGAAGGCGAGGACCCGCCAGTCGATACCAATGGCGGCTCCATGCTCGCCGATGCGGGGCAGGCCGGCGGGGCTGATGGCAAGCAGGGCGCGGACGCCGATGAAGCCAAGGGTAAGGCCGAGGATGCCTCCCACGACCGAGAGGACGATGCTTTCGGTGAGCAGCTGGCGGACGACGCGGATGCGGGTGGCGCCCATGGCGGCGCGAATAGCGAATTCACGCTTGCGGCCGGTGGCGCGGACGAGGAGGAGATTGGCGACATTGGCGCAGGCGATGAGGAGGACGAAGCCGACAGCTCCGAGCAGGACGAAGAGCGATTTGCGGGCGCCGCCGACGATAGAGTCACGGAGAAGCTGGACGCCGAAGCCGGACTTCGAGTCCATATCTTCGGGATGAAGGCGACGGTACTGATCGGCGACGAGCTTGAGCTGGGCATTGGCCTGGGCGAGGGTGACGCCGGGTTTGAGGCGCCCACCAACGAAGAAGTAATGCCCGAGATTGGTGCTGTTGGGGTCGAGCTGAAAGGGAACCCAGAGATCGGAGGGAGGATCGGTGGCAAAGGATTTTCCGAGGACTCCGACGATGGTGTAGGGCTGGTTGCTGAGGGAGACGCTGGTGCCGATGATGTTGGGATTACCGCCGAACTTGCGCTGCCAGAAGCTGTAGCTGATGACGACGACATGGCCGCCGTTGGGGGAGTCTTCCTGGGACGTGAAAGTGCGGCCGAGCTGGATGGGCGCGCCGAAGAGGCGGAAGTAGGCTTCGCTGACGTGGATGCCGTGGACCTGCTCGGGGACGGGTCCGGTGAGATTGAAGCCGGGACCGCCGAAGTCGTAGGCGGCTACGTCCTCGAAGACGGAGGTCCGGGCGCGCCAGGTATTGAAGTTGACGGGTGACGCGCCGGGGCTGTTGCCGTCGGTGAATGTGTTCATGAACTGGACCATGCGGTCCGGTTCGGGATAGGTGAGCGGCTTGAGCAGGACGTTGTCGACCACCGTAAAGATGGCGGTGTTGGCTCCGATGCCGAGAGCGAGAGCGGCAATCGCGGTGATAGAGAAAGCCGGATTGGCGATAAGCATGCGGAGGGCGTAGCGGAGGTCAGCGGTGAAGTCGCGCATGAAGCCTGCTTTCGGAGCCGGGAATTAAGGGCCGGAGATTCGGAGGTGCAGGGCCGAATTTGGGTACGCAAACCGAACCGGGGCAGTTCGGTTGAGTGCTACGAATTGTAACAGTTGGACGAAGGCGGAAGACCCGTGTGAGCCGCACGAACGAGGCGTGGGGGGCTATCCGGTTGGGACAGCAGGCAGGAAAAGGGTGAACACGGTGCCGGAGGACTGTTCGGACTGACGGGAGCGAACCCGGAGCAGGCCGTGATGACGATCGATAATCTGGCGGCTGATCCACAGACCGAGACCCGTGCCCGCGGCGCCTTTGGTGGTGAAGAATGGCTCGAAGATCCGGGGCCTGGTGGCTGTGGAGATACCCGAGCCGGTATCGGCGACGGTGAGCAGGATGCCGCGGCGGCCAGTGGGCCAGTGCGTGGCTTCGCGGCTGCGCAGGAGCAGACGGCCTCCGGCCGGGAACATGGCGTCGAGCGCGTTGCCGATGAGGTTGCTCAGGACCTGGCGAACCTCACCTTCGAGACACACGATGGGATGAGAGGTGCGGTCGCGGATCTCGACGCCGACCTGAGCGTCCGTGAGGCGGCTCTGATAGAGAGGAAGGGTGTTGCGAATGAGGTCCTCGGCGGTGACCTGCGCCGGATTGGTGGACTGCTTGTAAAAGCGAAGGGTCTGGCTGGCGATCGCGGAAACGCGGCGGAGCTCGCCCTCCGCGGTGGCCAGGTACCCCTTCGTTTCCGGATTGACGGCGTTGTGCTGCGCCAGATAGAGCAGATTGGTGACGGCCTCGAGGGGATTGTTGATCTCGTGGGAGATGGAACTGGCGAGGCGGCCGACGGCAGCCAGTTTTTCGGATTGCAGCAGAGCCTCCTGGGCGCGCCGGCTTTCGGTCACATCGACGCCGAGAACGATGATGCCGGTGATGGCGCCGCCCGCGTCGCGGCGAGGCTGGTACACGAAGTCGAGGTAACGGACCTCGGGGGGCTCGGAGGCGGTGCGCTGGAGTTCGACGGGCGTGCCGCGGCCGACATAGGGCTCACCGGTCCGGTAGACAGTGTCGAGCAGAGCGACAAAACCCTGTTCTTCCGTCTCGGGAATTGCTTTCCCCAGTGCTTTGCCCAGGACGTCGCGCGGACCGATGAGGTCCCGGTAAGGCGGGTTGACCATCTCGAAGACGTGGTCGGGACCATCGAGGACCGCGAAGAAGGCGGGCGCCTGTTGAAAAAGGTTGGCGAGACGTTCGCGTTCCTGATGCAACTGGCGCCGGGCGACTACGCTGGCAGTGGTCTCGGTGCAGACGACCAGGGTGCCGCGGATGACGCCGGCGGCGTCGCGGACCGGACTGTAGCCGTAGGTCCAGTAGACGTCTTCCAGTCTCCCATGGCGATGGATGGGCACAAGCTGGTTCTCGTGCCAGGTGGCTTCGCCGGTGATCATGACGGCTTCGATCTGCGGTCCGATGATGGGCCAGACCTCCTGCCAGCAATCGCGTCCTCTCTGGCCCAGGGCGCTGGGATGCTTGTCTTCGCGAATGCTGGGGCGATAGCCATCGTTATAGAACTGGATAAGATCGTCGCCCCACCACAGGAACATGGGGTGGCGCGAGTTGAGCAGCGTGTTCACGGTGATGAGCAAGGCATCGGGCCATTGGTCGACGGGCCCGACGGAGGTTGTGCTCCAGTCAAACGCCCGCGTGAGATCGGCCATCTCGCCCGAGCCGAAGATCTCGTTCTTTCGCGGCACCGGCTTTGCTCGCAGGACGGAATTGTTGGGTGGGGAAGGCACGGGCAGAAGGATTCCTTTACCGTTTCGGACGCGAAGAGAAGGGCATTTGTCCGTTCATTCTATGCCGGAGGCAGACAGTCCGGTACCCCGAAAGCGGCTGGCCAGGAGCGGGTTTCGCGGAGGCCGGAAATGCCCGAAGGCCGCTATCCGGCGGTGCCGGTAGGCATGTGGATGGGGATCGGCTGCGGTCCGTTGGCCGGCTTTTCCAGATAGCTGAGCGAAGGAAAGAAGACCTGGGGGTTCTGTTCCATGACATCGAAGTAGCCGCGGAGGAATTCCTCGGCGATGGTCTGGGGGTTCTGCTCCATTTCGGCCGAGAGGACC
Organism: Acidobacteriaceae bacterium; assembly: GCA_049679565.1. Lineage (GTDB taxonomy): Bacteria > Acidobacteriota > Terriglobia > Terriglobales > Acidobacteriaceae > Palsa-343. The sequence continues at coordinate 16,513 of JBAUGH010000066.1, read as the reverse complement.
TGGCGGGCCATATCGAGGAGGAGGGCGTCAACTTTTTCGCCGAGGCTGGCGGCCTGGTGCAGTTCGCGGCGGTCGATGTAGGTGAAGGAGCCGCGGTTGGAGAGCACGATCATCTCGGCTTCGTCACCGACGGACTGGGGCTCGTATTTACGAGCGAGGTAGGTGAGGTAGGTGAGGCGGAGGACGGTGGAGCGCAGGCTGAAGCTCTGGTTGGAGCGCGGGGTCAGCATCTTGAGCCAGGGCGTGAGGGGGCGAGCGCCGGCGCCCACAACAAAGGGGCCTCCGGTTTCGACGACGGTGGAAGGCGGCTCGCAGAGGAGCACGCGGCCGGAATTCTCGTCGGTGGAGTTGCTGGCGACGAGGAACTGGAGCGATGGAACCTGGGCGACGCCGTAGGAGCGGAACCAGTCACCCATGACGCGCTTGATCCCGGGGACGACGTCCTGGCGGCTGGGCGCGCCGCAGGCCACGCTGGCGATTTCAGAAGCAAGCATACGGCCGGCGCGGGGATCGGCGGCCGCGTAGGTGATGGCAAACATGCGCTTGCCGGAGGTGACGGACAGCAGGGCGGCGTCATTTTCACCGGCAGACGAAGCATCGCTCGCCTCGATTCGTGAATCGGCGCAGAGGATGGATCCGCCTGGAAACGGAACCGCGATACCCAGGGTCATTCAGGCCGGCCTTTCGCAACCGGTGTGACGTAGAGCCAATCAGGCCGCTTGAAAACGGTCTCCTTTGTCTTGTTGGCTGGGCGGCAGCGCAGCCGGAGTGCGAGCCGAATCAGAAACATCTCCGAGGTGCTGCATTTCTGACACAGCCGCTGGTTTCATTCGATACGGGGTTGCACCGGGGGGTCAATGGAATAGTGGGTAGTTTTTCCACCGAGAATCAATGGTTTCAATAGCGTCGGTGGGCGGGGGATGCTACGGAGGAGAGAGCGTGGAACCGGGAAAAGTTCCTGACAGAGGCGAGTCAGGAAGCCAAACTGAGAGAGAGTATACAGCGTATACGTCATCGTGGTATACAGCGTATACATGGATCGGGCTTCGACAGCACAGAGAATTTCCGGGGCGGCCAGCCGCCTGCTGGACGAGGAAGGCGCCGAGGCCGTGACCATGCGGCGCGTGGCCAAGGCCGTGGAGATTACGCCGATGGCGGTCTACCGGCACTTCGCTGACCGGGATCGGTTGCTGAACGCTCTGGCGGATGCCGGTTTCGAAGATTTGGCATCGCGGATCGAGAACGCCGCCCTGCCGGATGATCCGGAGCGGCGGCTGACGGCAATCCTGGATGTGTTCCTGGATTTCGGTCTGGAGAGACCGCGGCTCTTTGAGTTGATGTTCCTGCGGCCGCGGGAGGGAGCGCGGCAGTTTCCAGGGGATTTTCGTATGGGGCGCTCGCCGACAGCGAAGTTCGCGGCGGCGGCGCTGGAAGCGGGAATGAAGCAGGGCATCTTCCGCGAGGACGACGTATGGGAGATCACCTTTGAGACGGGTGCGCTGCTGCAGGGGCTGGTGATGCTGTACGTGGGAGGCCGCGTGGGAGTCCCGGTGGAGGAGTTCAGGGCCCTGTGTCACAGAGCGTTTCGGAGGTACCTCTATGGAATTCGCCGGTAGGGTGCGTGACGGGATGGTGGCGCTGCTGGCGCTGGCTGCGACGGCGCTGCTGGTGTATTTCGGCAACGGGCTGGAGCCGCGGTGGCCGCTGATGTGGCTGGCACCGGTGCCGGTGCTGGTGTACGCGCTGCGTAACTCCGCCAGGCGAGCGGCGGTGGTTGCGTTTGTAGCCATGTTGGCCGGGTGCCTGAATTTATTGGGATATTTCCGAATCCTGCAAATTCCACTTCTCGCCTGGTTCGGAGATTTCGGGCTGGTGTCGCTGGTGTTTGCTCTCGGCGTCCTGTTGACGCGCGCGCTCCTCCGGCGGGGTGCGGTATGGAGCGCATGGCTGGCCCTGCCGGTTTTGTGCGTGAGCTTCGAATTTGTGCGGAACCTCTGGCTCTGGCCGCATGGATCGGCGGGATGCCTCGCTTATTCGCAGCTCAACTTTCTTCCCTTTCTGCAGCTGGCCTCGCTCACCGGTCCATGGGGGATGAGCTTTGTGCTGCTGTTGTTCGCGGCTGGAGCAGCACTGGGAATTCACCTGTGGCGGACGCAGCGAGGGCAGGCGGTGCGCGTGCTGGGTGCGACGGCGGCCGTGGTAGTGGCGGTGCTGGTCTTTGGGGCGGTGCGGTTGGCGGGAAGTCAGCCGGGTCCGATGGTACGTGCGGGGCTGGTGTCGTCGGATATCTCCCGGGGCGTGAGGGATCCTGGAGAGCCGGCCCAGGCTTTGTTCGAGCCGTACGCACTCGTGGCGGGGAACCTGATCGCGCGGGGCGCGCAGGTGGTGGTGATGCCGGAAGACCTGGCCGTCATCGTCGATCCGAATACCGCGGAGGCGGATCGGATCTTTCAGACAGTCAGCGATCGGGGGAATGCTGTCCTGGTGATTGGGATGAACCATATCTCAGGAAGAGTGCGGTACAACGAAGCCCGCATTTACGCGCCGGGCGTCGCCCCGCGCACGTACCACAAGGAACATTTGCTGCCGCCGTTTGAGAACGTCTTTACCCCCGGAACTTCGCGGACGGCGTTGGCCACGTCCCAGGGAATGTGGGGCGTGGCGATTTGCAAAGACCTCGATTTCACCGAACCGGCGCGGAGTTATGGGCGGGCCGGCGTCGGTTTGCTGCTGGCGCCGGCATGGGACTTCAACGTAGATGCCTTCTGGCACGGACACATTGCGGTCATGCGTGCAGTGGAGGACGGTTTCAGCCTGGTGCGCTCGGCGCGAGGCGGATTCATGACCGTGGCGGACGATCGCGGCCGGGTGCTGGCCGAAGCCAGAAGCAATTCAGCTCCCTTTGCGACGCTGCTGGCGACGATACCGGCGGGCCACGACAGCACGTTGTTTCAGCTGTGGGGCGACTGGTTCGGGTGGGTCGCGGTGGCGCTGCTGATCCTGCTGCTGGCTCGGTTGGCAATGGGACGGCGGGCTTCGTAGTCCCGACCGCACGAGCTGCCGGAGGGGCCGGGACACTTCGCCATTTATGATCGAGAATGGCGTAAAGCGCCTGGTCCCACTCAGGGTTATCTATGAAAACCGGCATTATCGGCCTGCCCCAGGTAGGCAAGACATCCTTATTCAGGATTTTGACGAAGGCGAAGATTGAGGATCGCGGGTATTCCCGCGAAGCGCACCTGGGCGTAGCCTGGGTGCCGGACGACCGGCTGGACCGCCTGGCGGCGCAGTACAACCCGAAAAAGCTGGTCCACGCCACCGTGGAGTACGCGGACGTGGCCGCGATTGGCCAGGAGGCGCTGAAAGAAACGGCTTTCCTGACCAGCCTGCGGAACGTGGATGCGCTGATCCACGTGCTGCGCGCTTTCGAGGACGATGCGATTCCCCACGTGGGCGCCATCGATCCTCTGCGCGACGCGAAGAGTGTGGAGTTCGACCTGATGCTCAGCGATCTGACCCAGGTAGAGAAGCGGCTGGAACGCCTCGAAAAAGATCTGAAGAAGATGAGGACGGCCGATCTCGAGAAAGAGAACGCGCTGCTGATCCGTTGCAAGGCGTCCCTTGAAGAGGAGAAGCCGCTGCGCGAGCTGGAGATGACGGCGGAGGAGAAGAAACTGATCCGGGGCTTCATGTTCCTCTCGCAGAAGCCGGTGTTGTATGCAGTGAACGTGGGTGAGAGCACGACGCTGGGCGAGGATCTGGAAGCGGCTCCGGCAAAGTACGGGTTGACGGAACTTGCCGCGCGACCGAATGCGGGCGCGACCGCCTTTTGCGGCAAGGTGGAGGCGGAACTCGCCGAGATGGACGAAGAGGAAGCCACCGAGTTTCTCGCGTCCTATGGGCTGAAGGAGAGCGGGCTGGTGCGCCTGATCCGGCGGAGTTATGAGCTGCTGGGGCTGATCAGCTTCTTCACCGTTGGCGAAGATGAGTGCCGGGCGTGGACGGTGGCGGCGAACTCCCGCGCCCAGGAAGCGGCGGGCGCAATCCATACGGATCTTGAGAAGCATTTCATCCGGGCGGAGACCATCCACTGGGATACGCTGCTCGCGGCGGGATCGGAAGCAGTGGCGCGATCGCAGGGAACGCTGCGGCTGGAGGGGAAGGATTATCTTGTGCAGGATGGGGACGTGCTGCATATAAGACATAGCGGTTAGCCAGGAGCCGGTCAGCGGAGAAACGGTCAGCGAACGAGCGGTCAGCTCAAAGGCGGGCGGCGGGGAGCGGCAGTGGAAGGAACCTGGTTGCGGACGAGAACGAGAGGTAGCGGAGCGCGATGATTCTTTCGCTGGTGCTGGGGTGCGTGGCGGGCTTCGCTAATATCTTTGGCGGGATGGTCGCCGTGCGCCGCACGTGGCCGCTGCACTATCTGCGCTACTTCATCGCGCTGGGCGCGGGTTTCATGATGGCGGTCGCGCTCCTGGACATGCTGCCGGACAGCCTGCAGTTCACTCCGAAATGGACGCCGGCGCTGGTGCTGGGCGGTTATTGCATCACCCATCTGCTGGAACACACCATCACGCCGCACTTCCACGTAGGCGAGGAGACACACGCTGAGGAATTTCTCCACCGGCATACGGGTTATTCGGTTCTGCTGGGGCTCTCGATCCACGCGCTTTTCGATGGCGTGGCCATCGCGTCCGGCTTTGTGGTGTCGCACTGGCTGGGCTGGCTCATCTTTATCGCCATCTTCCTGCACAAGATTCCGGTGGGATTCACGGTGGCGTCGGTGGCCCTGGCTTCGGGCGGCTCCCGCAAGGCGGCGGTGCTCTCGGCATCGGCTCTGGGCGCGTCGACCCTGGCGGGCGTGCTGGCGATCAGCCTGCTCCCAACATGGGTGCGCGTAGGGCTGCCGGTTTCAGCAGGGGTGACGATCTATGTGGCGGCGACCGACCTGTTGCCCGAGGTCAATCGCGAGCCGGGCATCCGCATGGCGCTGGTGTTCTTCATCGGCGTCGTGATTTTCCTGCTGATTCGGCTGCTGGCGCCCGCATAGAGCTGATCACAGATAACAGTTTGAAGATGACAGGGGCTCGCAGTCCAGAAGGAGCCGAGCGGCAGCAGGATGCGGCGTGTGCATGGCCGCTCATTTGTGGAAGAAGAGGCTATAGAGCAGGATCAACAGCACAATCGTGCTGACCAGGACGTAGAGGCGGTCGTTCTCGAAGAAGAAGCCGACGATGCACATGCCGACGCGGGCGATCGGCGTAGCGATCAGGACCAGCAGGCCGAGCATGATGATGGCGCGCGGATCGAAGGCCGCAACCCCGTGGAGGACGCCGGAGAGCGTGGTGTAGGCGGCCGGCTCGCCGCGGAAGTGGATGTAGTCCGGGCGCGGCGCGCTATGCGCATGGACGAGGTACAGGACGCCGCCGATGAGGACGATGAAGGCGGCCAGCAGAACGCCGGTGCGGAGCATGACGCTGACCCAGGTCTCGACGCGCTGGTCGGTCCAGGCGGTGCCGTGGGGGTTGGAGGCCGTCTGTCTCACAGAATTCCCTTCAGGTTGCTGGCGATCATCTCGATGCCGAGCGCGACGATGATGAGGGCGAAGACGATCTTGAGGGTGCGGACATGGACGCGCACGAGCAGGCGGGAGCCGATCAGTGATCCTGCGAGCACCCCGAGCATCACGGGCATGGCCAGCGTGGGGGCCAGATAACCGCTGCGCAGATACAGGCCGGCGCTGGCTGCGGCGGTAACGCCAATCATGAAATTGCTGGTCGTAGTAGAGACCTTGAAGGGCAGGCGCATGGCCTGATCCATGGCGATGACCTTGACGGCGCCGGACCCTATGCCCAGCAGGCCGGACAGGACGCCGGCCGCGGTCATCAGGCTGAAGCCGGCGGGGACGTTCTGGGCGACGTAGTCGATGTGCGAGTCCGGGCCGGTAGGGAGACTGCCCTTGAGTCGAAGGCGGACGGCCAGCCCATCAGGATTGCGGGTGAGCACGTCGTGATGCTGTTTGAGCGAGGTGTACGCAGAGTAGAGCAGGACGACGCCGAAGACGAGTCCGATGGCGTGGGTGGGGACGCGCGTGGTGAGCCAGGCCCCGACCAGCGCTCCCAGGGTGGTGGCGATTTCGAGGAACATGCCCACGCGAATATTGGAAAAGCCCTCGCGCACGTAAGCAGCCGCCGCGCCGGACGAAGTGGCGATCACGGAGACCAGCGAGGCCCCGATGGCGTAGTGGATATCGACGTGAAAGACGATGGTGAGGAGCGGGACGATGACGACGCCTCCGCCCAGCCCGCTCAGCGCGCCAAGAAGGCCGGCGGCGAGGGCACTGATGAGCAGGATCAGGGAGAAGGCAAGAGGGTCCATCGAAGAGACAGGGTACAGGGTCTGGGGTGCAGCGTACAGGGCAGGGTCCTGGGAACTGGTTACCGGGTGTGAGCCGGGAGGCCTTTATCTGGAAGTCAGAATTGCCACCGAGTCCCGCCCCAGCGTGAGCCGGCCGTTATCCAGGCGGATTTCGGACGAAGAGGCAAGCGCTGTCGTTGAGCCGGGGCGGATATCGAGCTGGAGGGGCTGGGCGCCCAGCGAGAAAGCAACCGTGATCGGGCCGCGTTCCAGGACGAACCACTGACCTTCCTCGCTGGAGCGAATGTGGACCTGTTTGAGGTCGCCGCTGGTCAGCGCCGGTGTGGCGCGGCGGAAAGCAATGAGCTTGCGGTACCAGTCGAGCATGGCGCAGTGGGGCGGCTGGGTGCGCTCATCCCAGTTGAGTTTGGAGCGCTGAAAGGTGGCCGGCGACTGCGGATCGGGAATCTGCGCGGGATCCCAGCCGAAGGCGGCAAATTCCTTTTTGCGCCCTTCCGAGATGAGCCGGCCCAGCTCCGGATTGTGATCCGTAAAGAACTGGAAAGGCGAGGACGCGGCCCACTCCTCGCCCTGGAAGATCATCGGCACGAAGGGCGCCGTGAAGACCAGGGCTGCAGCAATTTGCGCTCGGCCAAAAGTCGTGAGCTGCGTGAGCCGCTCGCCCTGGGCCCGGTTGCCCACCTGATCGTGATTCTGCGCATAGCCGAGGAAACGCCACCCGGGCAGATCCGGAACCGGGCGGCCGTGGATGCGGTCGCGATACGCGGAGTAGCGGCCGTCGTACACGAAGACGTCGTGCAGGGATTTGCCGAGGTCGGCGAGCGTGCCGAAGTCCGCGTAATAGCCGCCGTGTTCGCCGGTCAGCACGGTAAAGAGGGCGTGGTGGAAGTCGTCGCTCCACTGCGCGTCCAGGCCGTAGCCCGGACCAGGCGGTCCCACTATGGGGACAGCGGGAGCGCGGGGGCCGCCGGCCTCGCGGGCCATCACGACGCGCGGATCGTTGAGGTCGCTTTCGGCGATGACGACGTAACTGCGGCCGGCGTCGGCCTCGAGGGCGTGGACTTCGGCGGCTAACTGTTCCATGAAGTGGATGGCGGAGCGATCGGTGTAGGCGTGGACGGCGTCGAGGCGCAGGCCGTCGAAGTGATAATCGCGCAGCCACATCAGCGCGTTGTCGCAGAAGAAGCGGCGGACTTCGTGGGAGCCGCGGTCTTCGAGGTTGACAGCATCGCCCCATGGCGTGTGATGGGCAGCCGTAAAGTACGGGCCGAATTTGCCCAGATAATTCCCGTCGGGGCCGAGGTGGTTGTAGACCACGTCGAGCAGGACGGCGAGGCCTTTCGCGTGGCAGGCATCGACCAAGCGTTTCAGGGCTTCGGGCCCGCCGTAGGGCTGATGCGGAGCGAACAGATCGACGCCATCGTAGCCCCATCCCTGCACGCCGGGGAAGGCGTTGACCGGCATCAGTTCGAGATGGGTGATGCCGAGATCGCGCAGGGCGTCGAGTTTCGCGCGTGCAGCGTCGAAGGTGCCTTCCGGGGTGAAAGTGCCGATGTGGATTTCATACATAACGGCGTCCCGGAGGGCCGCCGGTTGCCAGTTTTCGTCGGTCCAGAGAAAAGCAGCGTGATCAAGGACGCGGGAAGGCCCGTGGACGCCCTGGGGCTGCCACAGCGAGCGAGGATCGGGAAGCGCGAGGTTCTCGTCGTCGAGAAGGAATGCGTAGTCGGAACCGGCGTGGGCGGCTTCGACCTCGGCCTGCCACCATCCGCCGGAGTCCTGCCGGAGGGGATGCCGCACCCCATCCACCTGGACGCGGACGTGTTTTGCGTTGGGCGCCCAGAGGCGGAAACGGTACATCGGGATCCTCGTACTTCAATCGTAACGGCTGTTGTTGCTGTACCGGCCGCCGCGTCAGCTCTTCGTGGCCGCCGGCTGGTCGTGCTGGCGGCGATGCGCGCGTCGGCGGGCTCCGTCGCGGCCTTCGAGATCGAACGCGGCGTTGATCAGCGAAATGTGGGAGAACGCCTGCGGGTAATTGCCGACCAGGCGTTTGCGGTCGATATCGTATTCCTCGGAGAGCAGGCCGAGGTCATTGGAGAGGCCGACGAGGCGCTCGAAGAGTTTGCGGGCATCCGGTTCGCGGCCGATCGCCTTCAGGCAGCTGACCATCCAGAAGCTGCAGGCCAGGAAAACGCCCTCGCCGGGAGGCAGGCCGTCATTCACCTTGGAGGTGTCGTACCGCAGGACGAAGCCGCCGGGCATGAGCTCCCGCTCGATCGCTTCGATGGTGCCGAGCACGCGCGGATCGCTGGCCGGAAGAAAGCCCACCAGCGGCATGAGCAACAGCGCGGCGTCGAGCTGATCGGAGCCGTAGTACTGGACGAAGCTGTTCCTTTTGGAGTCGAAGGCTTCCCGGCAGATTTGCTCGCGGATGGTATCGCGCAGCTCCTGCCAGCGCGCGACGGGCGCTTTGCACCCCAGTTTCTCCGCGATGAGGATGGCGCGGTCGAAGGCGACCCAGGCCATCATCTTGGAGTAGGTGAACTGCCGCGGCCCGCCACGGGTTTCCCAAATGCCCTCATCAGGGCAGTCCCAGATTTTTTCGAGGTGATCGAGGAGCAGGATCATGGCCTGGAACTCCTCCTCCGTGTTGCGGCCAATGCCGTGCAACTCGTGGAAGAACGTGTCGAGCATCTCGCCGTAGATGTCGAGCTGGACCTGGCCGGAGGCGGCGTTGCCGATGCGCACCGGCCGCGATCCTTCGTAGCCCGGCAGCCAGTCCGCTTCCCACTCGACCAGCTGGCGCTCGCCCTTCAGGCCGTACATGATCTGGACCTGATCCGGGCTGCCGGCGACCGCGCGCAGCAGCCACTGCTGCCACGCGGCAGCTTCCTCGAAATAGCCGGCGGTGGTCATGGCGAGCAGGGTGAAGGTGGTGTCGCGCAGCCAGCAGTAGCGGTAGTCCCAGTTGCGCGGGCCGCCGATGGCTTCGGGCAGCGACGTGGTGACGGCCGCAACCAGGCCGCCGGTGGGACGGAAGGTCATGGCCTTCAGGGTGATGAGGGAACGAAGCACGGCTCCGCGGTATTTGCCTTCATACTCGAGCGCGGAGGTCCACTTCGTCCAGAACGCGACGGTGTCTTCGAGAGCCTGGCGAGCATCGATGGGCTCGGGGTCGGCGACCCAGGACTCGCCGTGGGTCAGGGTGAACCACACGCGCTCCCCCTGGTGCACGGTGAATTCTGCTTCGGTGGTGAGGTGCTCGCCGTGCACCGGGACCGAGGCGTGCAGCACCGCCACCGCGGGCCCGGCCACCGCTCGGATACCGTCCTCGATGGCCGTGACCCAGGGTACGGTGCGGCCATAATCGAAGCGGAGGGCCAGTTCCATGCAGAGATCGACCTTGCCGCGCAGGCCTTCGACGATGCGGACCACGTCGGAGTTCTTCTCGCGGATGGGCATGAAATCGATAAGGCGGACGGCGCCCTCGCCGGTTTCGAAGGTCGTCTCGAGGATCAGCGTGCGATCCCGGTACTGGCGGGTCGTGCGCATGCCCTCAGCCGTCGGACGGATCTGCCAGTAGCCGTGGTCGCGGGTGCCGAGGAGCGCGGCGAAACAGGCAGACGAGCAGAAGTCGGGCCAGCAGAGCCAGTCGATGGAACCTTCGCGATTGACGAGCGCAGCGGTTTCACAATCGCCGATGAGGGCGTAGTCTTCGATCTTTGAGGCCATAGAGAAAGGGCTATTGCTCGTGATAATTGCGCATAAGGCCGCCATCGACCAGCCAGGTGGCGCCGGTTACGTAGGATGCTTCGTCGGAAGCCAGGAAAGCCACGACACTGGCGACATCGTCGGTATTGCCGAGCCGGCCGAGGGGAATGTTGGCCAGCAGAGCGTCCAGCTTGACCTTGTCGGCGAGCAGGGTCTTGTTGATCGGTGTGACGATCGCGCCAGGCGCGATGTTGTTGATGGTGATGCCCAGCGGCCCCAGCTCGACGGTGAGGTTGTGCATCATCATGCGCAGGCCGCCCTTGCTGCAGCAGTAGGTGGTGAAGCCGGGGAAGGCCATGTCTTCGTGTACCGAGCTGATGTTGATGATGCGGCCCGGCTTTTTGGCGTCGCGCAGACGGCGAACGAAGGCCTGGGTGAGGAAGAAGGGGCCTTTCAGGTTGACGGCCATAACGCGGTCATACTCCTCTTCCGGGGTATCCCAGAAGTCGGAGCGCTTTTCCATGCCGGCGTTGTTGACGAGGATGTCGGCGGAGCCGAAACGGTCCCAGGCGGTTTCGACCATGTGGCGGACGTCCTCCATTTTGGTAACGTCGCCGCAGAGGACGTGGCCCTGGCCGCCGTGGGCTTCAATATGTTTCAGGGTCTCGTCGGCGCCCTTGTCGCTGCCGCGGTAATCAATGATGACTTTGGCGCCGTCGGCGCCGAGGCGCTTGGCGATGGCCTGGCCGATGCCGGAGCCGGCGCCGGTCACGATAGCGACTTTTCCATGAAGACGCTGCATGGGGAATCCTTTCCTTCCGATGAACGGTGTCAGTCGATTGGATGCCGAAAAGGGCGGCAGGCAGGCACCGGGGCCGATTCGTGCATCTGGAGAACAAGCATGACGCGTGTCTGGAGCGCTCTCTGGCGGCTGGTTTTCATTATGACCCTTTGGCCCGGGTGGTGCGCCGCGCAATCCGGGCAGAGTCTGTTTTACAACCCGGTGCTGCTGTCGGGGCCGGATCCCTGGGTGATTCAGCACGACGGCTTTTATTACTTCATGTCAACCACGGGTGTGAATCTGACGATCTGGAAGACGCGGGACGTCACGGACCTGGCCCATGCCGAGAAGAAAGTGGTGTGGGTGCCGCAGCCTGGCCATGCCTGGTCGAAGGAAGTCTGGGCGCCGGAGCTGCATTTCCTCGACCAGCGGTGGTACATCTACTTTGCCGCCGATGACGGGCAGAACGCGGATCATCGGGTCTGGGCGGCGGAGAACGCGTCCCGGGATCCGCTGGAGGGAGCGTGGACGCTCAAGGGCAAGGTCGCGGATGCGACCGACAAATGGGCTATCGATCCGACGATCCTCACTCTGGGCGGGGTGAATTACCTCATCTGGTCGGGATGGCAGGGGGATACGGACGGGCAGCAAAGCCTCTATATCGCGCGGCTGAAGAACCCGTGGACGATCGAGGGTCCGCGCGTGCGCCTGAGCTATCCGCAGTATCCGTGGGAGAAGGTGGGGGACTTCGATACGCCGGGTGTCATCCGCGCCATTCCCCATGTGGATGTCAACGAGGGGCCGGAGATCCTGGAGCATCGTGGCCGGATTTTCCTGACGTACTCCGCGAGCGGGTGCTGGACGGACTCCTACGAACTGGGAATGCTGGCGTTGGCGCCGGGCGGAGATCCGATGAATCCGCAGGCGTGGACGAAGTCGCCCGCCCCGGTGTTCTGGCAGAATCCCGCTGGAGCGGCGTACGCGCCCGGGCACAACGGGTTCTTCCTGTCGCCCGACGGCCAGCAGAACTGGATCGTCTACCACGCGAACCCGGCGCCCCATGAAGGGTGCGGCGCGCTGCGCTCGGTGCGGATGCAGCCGTTCCGATGGAATTCGGACGGCACACCGGATTTCGGCCGCCCGGTACCGCTGGGACAGTTGCTGCCGAAACCATCGGGGACGGAGTGAGGAGCGCTGAAGACGGAACCTGAATCGCGAAAAGTGCGTATTGCACAGGGTGTGACGGGGTTGGCGGGGACCGGGGGCGAAGGCTGCCGCCGGATACGCGGATCGCGTTATGCTGGGGCTTTGCAGCGCGAGAGGCGCAGGCCGGATTCGGGTCGGGGACGCTGAGGAGGTGGGTGATGGCGGTTTATTGCAGGGCATGCGGAAGAACGGTGGCCGACGATGCGCGGTTTTGCCCGGGTTGCGGCGCGACGATGCAGCCGCCGGTGCCGCCTCCTTACTATCCACCCGCTTCGGTCACGCGGCTGGTGCGGCCGCGCCACGGGCGCATGATCGCCGGCGTCTGCCAGGGCCTGGCGAACGCCTATGCGTGGGATGTGGTGTGGGTGCGCGTGATCACCGTTCTGCTGGCGGTCTTCGGTGGAGGATCGGGCTTGCTGGCGTACGTGATTTTCTGGATCGTGATGCCGGAGGAGCCCGTGTTTCTGCCGCCCGCTCCGCAGCCTCCGGCCGCGTATCCGCCGCCGCCTGGCCAGTAACCGCGAAGAACCGGTCAGCCCGGCTGCGCCGAGAGGCCGGCGTTGGCCGCGGGTGTAGCCTGTGGGTTGGCTGCGAGGCCAATCCGCAATGTTCTTTTACTCCGAGGGATCGAAGCTGTTTTATCTGACGCTCGGCAGCGGGCCGAATGTGGTGCTGCTGCATCCAACGCCGGTGGATCACCGGTTCTGGCTGCCGGTGGCCGCGCTGCTGGCGACGAAGTACCGGGTGATCGTGCCGGACCTGCGCGGGCACGGCCAGTCGGAGGCGGGCGAAGGGTCGATCACGATGGGAAGGCTGGGCGCGGACGCCGGACGGCTGCTGGACACGCTGTCCATCGGGAAAGCGCTGTTCGCGGGCTGCTCGATCGGCGGCTACACACTCTACGAAATCTGGCGGGCGATGCCGGATCGCGTCGAGGCGCTGGCGTTCTGCTGCGCCAAGCCGCAGCCGGACGATGAGGCCATGCGCGCGAAGCGCCAGCAGACGATCGCCAGAGTCCGAGAGCGCGGCACGGCGGAGGCGATTGAGACGAATCTGGAAACCCAACTGGGGCCGACCGCGCGGCGGCGCTGGCCGCACAAGATTGCCGAGGCGCGGGAGATGATGCAGTCGATGACGCCGGAGGCCATGGTCGCCGTGCAGCAGGGGCTTGCCGCCCGACCTGACTCTGTGGTCACCGCCAGGAGCATGCGGGTGCCCTGCTGCGTAGTGGCCGGGGGCGAAGATCCGGGCAGCACGCCTGCGGATATGCGACTGCTGGCGGAACAAATCCGCAACGGCGGTTACGGCGCCGAGTACAACGAAATCCCCGACGGAGGGCACTTTGTGCCGTTCGAGCAGCCGGAGCTGGTGGGTCGAATCCTCAGGCGCTTTTTCGATTCCGTGGTGTAGAAGCGGTGTGTAGGATAGGGCAGGCGGCTGCCAGGCCCAGGTTGCAGCGCAACTTAGGCCATCGTTTCGTGTCCCAAAGGCTGAGAACCCCGATTCCCGGGCCTCCATTAAAGGAACGGCCCGTCAGGGGCCGAGAGGTAACTCCATGAAAGATTTTTTTGCATCTTTACCCACGAATGAATCTTCGTCCGCACGGGCGTGGATGTGGCGGTTGGCGCCGGCGCTGGCGGAAGCCGGCAAGCGCAGTGTGGCGCTGCTTCTCGTATGGCTGATGATCCCGCTCGGCATCGCGAGCACCACGGCGTTTGCCCAGCAGGTGCCGCCGCCGCCTCCCGACCAGCAGGGCGCGCCCCCACCCGATCAGGGTGCCCCGCCCCCGGATCAGGACGATCAGGGCGCGCCGCCGACCCAGTGGCAGGCGCTCAGCCCGCAGCAGCTGAACGAGCTGGCGGCGCCGATCGCCCTCTATCCCGATTCCCTGGTGGCGCAGATTCTCGCGGCCGCGACCTATCCGACCCAGGTGGTGGATGCCGACCGGTTCGTGCAGTCGAACCAGGGCGCGCCGCCCGATCAGCTGGCCCAGATGGTGAACGGACAGAACTGGGACCCGAGCGTGAAAGCGCTGACGGCATTTCCGTCGGTGTTGTCCAATATGGATAAGAACCTCGACTGGACCACCCAGCTCGGCAATGCGTACTACAACCAACCGCAGGACGTGATGAATGCTGTGCAGGGTCTGCGGCAGCAGGCCTATCAGCAGGGACATCTGCAGTCGACGCCGCAGCTGAACGTGAGCTATCAGCCGGATGACATCGTAATTGCTCCCGCCAATCCGTCGGTCGTGTATGTGCCGTACTACAACCCCTGGTCCTACTGGGGATTCCAGCCGTACTACGCGTGGTATGCGCCTCCTCCGCCTCCGGGATTTGCGGTGGGTGTGCGCTTCGGTTTCGGCATCGGCGTCGCGGTAGGCGCGTGGGGCGGCTGGGGCTGGGGCTGGGGCCACTGGGGGTTCGCGTGGGGTGCGCATCCGTATGTCGCTTTCAACCGGGTCACGTACGTTTCGCGCAGCGTCACGGTTGTGAATCACGGATACTACGGGCGGTTCGACCGGAACCCCGCGGCGCGCAGCTATAACATCCACGCGGCGGCGTCCGTGCGCACGGTGAACTACAACCACGTGACCGAGATCAACAATAACCGGTCGGTGAACAACTACAGCCGCACCAACAACGTTAACCGGACGAATAACAACTACAACCGGACCAACAACAATTACAACCGGACAACGAACAATAACTATCGTTCGCCGACCAACAACTATCGCGCTCCGGCCAACAACAACAGCCGTCCGGCACAGAACTACAACCGCGGCAACGCGAACACCAGCCGGGGGACGCAGAATTACAACCGTCCGGCGCAAAACCGGAGCAATACGAATAACCGCGGTAACCAGGGGCGTCCGGCGGGGAACGAGAAACCGCACAACGAAGGGCATCCGCAGAACAAGGGCGGCGATAAGGGCGAGCACCCCCACGGCCGCTGATTGAAGTAACCTGCAGAACCGGAGGGATGGCGAATGCCATCCCTCTTTTGTTTTGTCCCGGCAATTTGTGACGACCGGCGCCGCGGCAGGGGCCCCCATTCGTGGTACAACGTTGGGTTGCCTCGTGGAGGAGGCTGATATGGCGAGCGAGATTCGTCAGGATCGGCGGGCTTTTTTGAAAGTGAGCACAGCCGCAGCGGCTGGGGCGGTGACCGGGGCGGTATTCCCGGAGAGGTCCGGAGCAGCGACGCCTGCGCCGGCGAGTGGGCTTCCCAACAACCCCCGCACCCAGGATGCGATGCCGACGCGGAACCTCGGGAAGACTGGCTACAAGGTTGGAATTTTCTCGTTGGGCGGGCAGGCGGCGCTCGAGAAGCCGAATAACGCCGATATCGCGGTGCCCATCATCCATCGGGCCCTCGATCTGGGCGTGAATTATTGCGATACCTCTTCAATCTACGGCGGCCCGATGCGCTGGAGCGAGCGCTATCTGGGAGAAGTGATGAAGACGCGCCGCAGCGAAGCCTTCCTGGCCACCAAGACGAAGGAGCGGACGCGCGAGGGATCGATGCGCATGATCGACGAGTCGCTGAAGCTGCTCAACACCGACCACGTGGACCTGTGGCAGCTCCACGACATCGGGACGATGAAGGATATCAATGCCATCTTCGCGCCGGGCGGTGCGATGGAGGCGCTCCTGGCGATGCGGGAGCAGAAGGTAGTGCGCTGTCTGGGCATCACCGGGCACTACCGGCCGGATGCGCTGATGGAGGCGATACACCGGCACGAGTTCGACACCATCCTGATGGCGATCAACGCGGCCGATCCGCACCACTACAGCTTTCAGGAGCAGCTGCTGCCGCTGGCGGTGGAAAAGCAGATGGGGGTCATCGGGATGAAAGTGCCCGGGCGCGGGCGGATTTTGTCCAGCTGGACGCCGCCCCCGCTGGAAGCGCAGAAGCATATGTGGGAAGGCATGGTGATCGCGACGCAGCCGGGCACTCTAACCATGCAGGAGGCCGTGTATTACGTGCTGTCGCAGCCGGTCAGCACCATCATCATCGGGTGCGATTCGATTCCGCAGCTGGAGGAGAACGTCGCGCTGGCCAGAAACTTCACGCCGCTGAATCAGCAACAGCAGGCGGAGTTGGTGGCGAAAGCCGAAGTGGTGTCGAAGCCATCGCTGTTCTTCCGCTTCTACGATCACGATGCCGCGGGGTAGAAATCAGCTGACAGGAAATCGAGCGCCGTGATTGTTTCGCCGCTGTCGTGGGCGATGCACCGGCAGCGCATGGAGCAGCCCAGGCTGCGATCCATGCTGTCCGCTCGCTCGCTCTTCAGCTGATGTACTCATGAATGAACGGATCGGTGGAGTGGATCAGCTCCCGGGTGGATCCGTCGAACACCAGGTGGCCCTGGTGAAGCATCAGGAAGCTGGTATTGGGGTCGGTTTGGTGCGGCGGCAGCGTTTCCAT
>JBAUGH010000065.1:0-5906 GCA_049679565.1 Acidobacteriaceae bacterium | reverse complement strand
TCGCCCGAGCCGGTCTGCAGCAGGATGCGGCCGGTGAAGCCGCCCGCCTCAATGGAGCCGGAGCCGGTGTTGGCCTTGAGCGGGCCCCCGAGGTCCTGCAGGCGGAGGTCGCCCGAGCCGGAGCTGGCTTCGAGCTGGGTGCCCTTGGGGGCGGTGATGTCGTAGTCGATGGAGACGTTGCGGATCCAGTCCTGATGGCGGCCGATGGTGACGATGTTGCCCGACTGATCGATGGGGGGATTGGCGACCACCTGTTTGACGCGGTCATCGGGCGAGGTGCCGAAGCCCCAGCTGTTGGCGTGAACGTGCCCGATGATGTGCACCTCGCTGGAGGAGCCGGGGGAGACGTGGATGTAGCCCGAGCCGGTGCCGACGGTCAGCATCACCTGTCCGTTGACGTGCAGCGTTTTGTCGAAGGTGCCGTCGGCGGCGAGGGCCGCGGCCGGGACGAGAGCGGCGAGAGCGGCGACGGCGAGGATGTGGGTTGGGAACGAGCGATGCATGGGAAAAACCTCCTTCAATCGGCGGGGCCGTGCTTGCTGTTGTGTGTAACGGTTGCGGTTGCAAATGCTGTGAGAGCCTCACAGGCCCGGGATCGTGAACTGCGATTACCGCACAGGTGAACTCGCGCCCGGATACCGGAGCCTGCCCGGGCAACCTCTTTCCGCAGACTCCGAAATCGTGCTCCGTTGCCAAAACCGTTAGCCATTTTATTGCTGCAGGACAACCGGGTCTCCCTCCTTAAGGCCGGCGAGGATTTCGGTGCGGTTGCCGTTGGAGATGCCGGCGGTGACGGGGATCTTCTTCTGGCCGTCTTTGGATTTGCCGTCGGGGACGAAGACGAACGCGTTCTTCTCATTATCCCAGGACATGGCCTGCTCAGGCACGCTCAGCGCGTTGTGGTGCTCGGTGACGATCACCTCGGCGTTGGCGGTCATCAGGGCTTTGAGCTCGTTGTTGGGATTGTCGATGGAGACCCGGACCTCGAAGGTGGTGACGTTGTCTTTTTCGACGCCGAGCGGAGCGATGCGCGTGACCTTGCCGTAGAAGGTCTTGTTAGGGAAGGCTTCCACGTGGATGCGGGCGGGCTGGCCGAGGTAGACGCTGCCGATGTCGGCCTCGTCCACTTTGCCTTCGACATAGACCTGGTGGATGTCGCCGATGGTCATGACCAGGGTCGCCGTGGATCCCAGCACGAGGATGGAGCTGACCGCGTCGCCGACCTCCACATCGCGGGAGAGGACCATGCCGTCGATAGGGGCGACCAGGGTGGTGTAGCTGAGCTGCTCGTTGAGCTGATCGAGCGAGGCCTGGGCCTGCTGCACCTGGGCCTCCGCCTGGCGGAGTTTCGCCTGGTCCACGCCGATCTGAGCGATAGCCGCGTCGCGCTTGTTCTTCTGGGCGAGGTAGTCGCGCTCGGCGTTGTCGAGCGCCTGCTGGGAGACGATGCCGTCTTTCAGCATCTGCGCGTTGCGCTGGTACGTCTCCTGGTACATGGGCAGATCGGGAGCTTCCGCGCTGACCTTATCCTGCGCGATGTTGGCGGAGTAGGTGGTGACGTTGGCCTGGGAGGCGGCGAGCTGGGCGCGCTGGGCGGCGACCTGAGCGAGGATCTCCTGCTGGTCGAGCTGGGCGAGGGGCTGGCCCCTGCGCACCACCTGGTTGATGTCGACGAAGAGGTTTTCCACGAGGCCGCTGGCTTTGGATTTGAGCTCGACCTTGGTGATGGGCTGGATGGGCCCGGTGGCGACGACGGATTTGGCGATGTCGCCGCGGGTGACTTTGGCGAGGCGGGCAGCGGGGATTTTGGGATCGCCGGCGCGAAGCGCAAAGGCGGTGATGGCAACGACGACGAGGGAGACAGCGACAAG
Organism: Acidobacteriaceae bacterium; assembly: GCA_049679565.1. GTDB lineage: Bacteria > Acidobacteriota > Terriglobia > Terriglobales > Acidobacteriaceae > Palsa-343. The sequence continues at coordinate 4,035 of JBAUGH010000065.1, read as the reverse complement.
GCTGCTCCAGAGCCAGATCCGGCGCTTGCGTTTGCGCTGCATCGACGTCACAGCTGACTGCCTCCGGGCGGTTGCGATCAGGAATACGCAGAGGGAGGGCGGTTGGTTCCCAACGGCAGCCCGGAGGCTGTCAGGAGCGGCGCACGCTGTCGGTGAGGCCGAAGCGCTTGGTCATTTCGGCGTAGAGGAAGCCGTGGCCGGGGCGGTAGGGCTGCACCCACTCGCCGTCGATCACGAACTGGGGGATGGCCCGCTTGCCCACGTGCGCGAGCACTTCGGCGGCAGCGCCGGGCGTCTCCTCGATGTCGATTTCGGTATACGCGATGTGGTGGGACTCGAGAAAGCGCTTGGCCTCGCGGCAGTCGCGGCACCAGGAAGCTGAGTAGACCAGGACCAGCACGGAAACAGGGTACCGCGCGCAGGCTGCAGCGTACAGGGTACGGTGGGCAGTACTCAGTGCACAGTGCTCAGTACACGGCGTTCACGACAAAGCGAGGGGTGGCGGAGTTGTTATCGCGGTACACATGGGGCGGGAATCTGCGGTCACCGTCAGCGGGTATTGCCCAGAGAAGCAGTTACCACAGGGGGCGGGCTGCAGCATTTTTCATCGCGTAAAGGGCTGGGATTACTAAAGATGGAGTTGACTTCGTTCCCCGGGTCGCGCAGAGTGAGGGCACTTCGGCAGGGCTTGAACCATCCCATGCAGCGACCGGACCAATGCCGAAGCGACCATCAGAACCAGCACTCAGAACCAAGGAAGGCCTCCCCCATGAAACGAATTTCTGCTTTGCTGTTGCTCGCCCTCCCGACTCTGTTGCTTCTCCTTCCCGCGATGAGCGTGCAGGGCCAGATGCAGCCACGTTTGCGGCGTCATCCGCTCGAGGTTCCGCCGGGATACTTCGCGTCGCTGAACGCGTCGCCGCGGCATCTGGTGTCGAACCAGCTCTCCGCGAGCGCGAATGCGGCCGCCCAGGCGGGCGATCCGCGCATCGTGTCGCTGCCGACCTTTACGGGGTCGTTCAGCTACAGCGGGTACGGCTATGCGTACACCATGGCGGGGCGCGCGCCGCGGATGAACCAGACGACCGTCATCCCGACGCAGTACGTTCCGCTGTCGCTCTACTTCGACAGCTATTTCGACGGAAACGGCAACCCCATCACGATTGACGCGACGACGGTTACGAATACCATCACGCGCTCGCCGCTGTTCGAGAACGCGGAGTACGCGACCGGGACGACCCAGTTCGTGGATGCGCAGATGCGCGCGGAGTTCTGGCCCCAGGTGAATCGCACCGACAGCAATTTTCACGTGCTGCTGGCGCGGCCGCAGACGCTGAACCCGGTGACGATCGAAGTGCCGCCGGGATCCGGGGTGGTGTACCAGGCGCCGGACGGAACCTACTTTGCCCAGATCGACTACGACTTTCTGCTGTCCCAGCTCAACACGCTGCTCCAGACCGAGCCGGTCTCGGTGAATGCGATTCCGATCTTCCTGACCCGGAATGCGGTCTTTTCGGATTTCGTGAACGGCCAGCCCGGACAGGACTGCTGCATCGGCGGCCTGCACGCGGCGCTGGAAACGGGCCAGTCGGGGAACCGGATCTACGTGCAGACGGCGGTATTTGCCACCGCGCTCGATGCCGATGTGGCGGACGCGTATTTTCAGGATCCGGGCGCGCTGGCGGATATCAACGCGCTGTCCCACGAGCTGGCGGAGACGCTGAACGATCCCTTCGGGGATAACGTGACGCCGGAGTATCAGCTGCCGGGGCAGGATCCGGGCGCGTGCGAAGACACGCTCGAAGTGGGGGACGTGGTGGAGGGTTTGCCGCCGGATTACACCGAGGTGCCGTTGCACGGCTTCACGTATCATCCGCAAACCCTGGGGTTGCTGCAGTGGTTCGAGGGAGTGCAGCCGTCGAATGCGATCGGCGGGGCGTACAGCTTCCCGGACACGTCGAAGCTGACCGCGCCCTTCTCGCCCTGCGGGATCCAACCGACGGAGTAAAGAGGCCAGCCGGCAGCCGAAATCACGAATTGCCCAGCGAGAAGACGACGCGGATGGTGGTTTCGACTTCGACGGGCTCGCCGTTGAGCGTCCAGGGCCGATAGCGCGCCTGGCGGATGGCCGAGACGGCGGCGTCGACCAGCAGGGGTGGTCCGCTCAGGATGCGCAGGCTTTCGATCCGGCCCTGAAGGGAGATGACGGCGGCGACCACGACGGTTCCCTGGACGCCGGCAGCGCGGGCGATAGCGGGATACTGTGGCCGAATCGGGACAAGGAGCTGGCCGGAGGCCACGCCTTCAGAAACTCGGACGGGGCCGGAGGGACGGGCCGGACGGATGCGGGGCGCGGGCGGCGCCAGAGGCCCGAGCGCGGACAGAGGATTCACAGAACCCTGCGGCCCTCCAAAGTCTCCACCGGGAACACCGATGCCCGGCGGGGTGGTGTCGGCGATGTGACTCCAGGCGCGCGGGATGTGGCTGGGCGCGACGAGCGTGGCGCCGAGGATTTCGGTGGACTGCGTCGGGGCTGCCCGCACCACGGGTGCGGGCGCAAGGGGCGGCGGCGGCGCCATCAGGGGAATACTGAGAAATTTCCGCGGCAGCGCCTCGGGGAAGAAATAGGGCGCGAGGATCAGCAGCGAGAGGAGCGCGGCCTCAGTGAGGACCGATCCGGCCACATAGCGCCGGGCATGGATGCGGATACGGCCAGTGGATTCGACCAGGCTGTCTTCGAACATGGCGCCTCCCCGGAAGCAGTGAACAGTGCCCGGTACCCGGTACACAGTGCGCAGTACGCAGAGCACAACTGCCGGGATAGACAAGTGGGGTAGGGAAAGAGTTCCCGGAGAGAGCCCGGGAGCCCGGAGCTGGAGCCTGGAGCTTGTTTAGCGGATGCCCTGGGCGTTGAGGTGTGCGGAGTAGGCTTTGTCGGACTTCTGAATGTGGTCGACCAGCCAGGTGCGCAGGAAGTTGAGCACCGCCACGGTGTCCGGGTTGCGTCCCTCGTCGAGGTCGTCCTTGTACTTTTCGACGTCGGCCATGAGTTTGGCGTGCTGCTGGTGGTGCGCGGGTAAGGCCGGATAGCCAGCCTGCTTCATCAGGACTTCTTCCTGGAGGAAGTGCGTGCGGGTGTAGACCGCGAGCTGGGCCACGACGTCGCGGATCACTTCGGCTCCCTGGCCCGTGCGCATCGCGTTGGCCAGCCTGTTCACAATCTCAAACAGCTTTTGGTGCTGCATGTCGAACTGCCGCACGCTCACGCTGTACGATTCATTCCACGCAAAAAGTGCCATTGTTTTTCCTGCGCTGCCGCTCACCCCCTTTATCGGCGGGACGAGCGCCGGAATGAGTGCCATAATGGCGGCATCCCGCAGAACCATGCGCGGACGACGCCAACTGGCGCTACAGGCCGAGGCCGCCATCCACCGAGAGGATCTGGCCGGTGATGAAGTGGGGGCCGGTGGCAAAGAAAAGAACGGCCGCGGCCACATCCTCGGCAGAGCCGTTGCGCTGCATGGGGGTGCGGCGCGCGAACTGCTCGTACTCCTCCGCGACCTCGCCGTTGACGATCATGCCGGGGGCGACGCAGTTAACGCTGATTTCCGGGGCGAAGGCTTTGGACATGGTCTGGGTCAGCATATGCAGGGCGGCTTTGGAGGTGCAGTAATGGGCGTGCGTGGGCCAGGGATGCAGTCCGCCGAGCGAGCCGATATTCACGATGCGGCCGCGAGCGGCTTTCAGGTGCGGGTAAGCGGCCTGGGCGGCGAGGAAGGGGCCGCGGGTGTTGGTTTCAAACATGGCGTCCCACTGCTCCACCGTGATGTCCTCGAGAACGGCGGTTTCGTAGCGGCCGGCGTTGTTGACGAGGATGTCGAGGCGGCCAAAGCGGGCGGCGGCCGCCTGAACGGCGGCGCGAATCTCAGCCGGGATGCGCACGTCAGCCCGGAAGGCGGCGGCCTCGACGCCGCGGGCTTCGAGGTCGGCCACCGTTTCGCGGGCGGCGGCTTCGGAATCGCGCCAGGTAATGGC
>JBAUGH010000064.1:0-5154 GCA_049679565.1 Acidobacteriaceae bacterium | reverse complement strand
CTCTTCGTGAGAAGTGCTCATGACGATGCCGTATTCGTCGGCGAGCCTGGCGTTCAGGGGATCGTCGGCAGCGAAGGAACTATTCCACATGGCGGGCCAGAGGAAGTTAGCGCGCAGGCGGAGGAGTAACTCGAAGACCCTGGTGTAGAAGAGGTGGTTATAGCCGCCGAATTTCTCATTGACCCAGCCGGTGAGGGCAGGCGCTTCGTCATTCAGGAAGATGCCGCGGTATTTGACCGCGGGCGGACCCTGGACCCAGCGGCCGGCGGAGAGGTAGAGCGCGTCTTTGTGAGCAACGGGAACGTCGGCCCACCAATACCAGGGGGAGACGCCGATGGCCTGGGAGAGATCGTAGATGCCGAAGATGGAGCCGCGCTTGTCGCTCCCGGCGATGACGAGCGCGCGGGCGACGCCGGGCAGGGGATGGTTGACGACCTTGGTCAGAGTCGACTCCCACTGACCCTGGATTGAACTGACGTCGATTTTGTGCGCGCGGATGAGGCGGTCGATAAGGCGGCTGCGGCCGATGGTGCCGATGAGAATAATATTCTCGGCCGTCGGGCCGCGCGGAGGACGGGCATCGTCGTTGAAGGGAGCGTCGAGGCCGGTGACGCGGTGAATGTCATCGTGTAAATCGTGTGCGGCGCGGATTACGCCGGGCCAGTCAGCCGGATCGACCCAGAGCGTGGCGGTGGTTCGGTCGTGCGCGAGGGCAAAGCTGCCGGGAGTCGGCTCGGTTGCGACTGGAAGCGAGGGATCGAAGGCCCAGAGACGGGCGGGCGCGAGCGTGAATCCGAGAAGGAGAAGCCAGACTGCAGGGCGGGTGAGCCGGGTGAGAAGCATAGGCAGGCGGCGCGATCTAAATTCGCGTCCCGAACAATATACCCCATGCGCGCGCGGGGAAGCGGTTTCCGCTACCGCGCTGCGAAAATGACGGCTTGCTTGGGCGGGAGCGAAAGCGTGACCTGGGAACTCGCGGCGTGGAAGGCGGCGGAGGATCCCTGCTGGCCGGTGAACGCTGTGCAGCCTTCGAGCACGGTGCGAGCGAGATCGAGTTCGACATCGCGGGCATGGTCGCTGTCGTTGATGGCGATGACTTCGTGGGCGCTGCCGGCAGCGCAGCCTTTCGTCAGGTCGGCCGCGCGGACGTAGACGAAGGCGGACTCATCGACGAAGAGATCCTGCTGCTTGCCGGTGGCCAGGACGGGATGGTCGCGGCGGAAGCGCAGGAGCGAGGCGACCCAGTCGTGGACCTCGGCCTGCTCGGGTGTGCGACCCGCAGCGCTGAAGGCGTCGCGCGGGTCGCCGGGAAAGCCGCCGGGAAAGTCGTGGCGGTTGTCGGGATCGTTGCCCCCGCGCATGGCGATTTCGTCGCCCGAATAGATTTGCGGCATGCCGCGCAGGGTGGCGAGGAGCGCGAAGGCGATCTTCAACTCAGGTATGCCGCCGCCGGGCTGGCTGAGGAAGCGGGTGGTGTCGTGGTTGCCGATGAAAGTGACGAGGCGCTCGGGGTGTGGGTAGAGCCAGTCGTCGCCGAGGACAGCTTCGAGGCCGTCGAAGCCGGCATGGTTCTGATGCGACAGGGCGGCGCGGATTGCGAACTGCACGGGGAAGTCGAAGGGTGTGGTGAGGCCGGTGTCGATGCCGCCGTGGGCGACGCCGCCGGCAAAATACGAGGTGACGAGGGGATTGCCATTGAAGACCTCGCCTACGGTGGTGAGGCGCGGATAGAGGACGCGCAGTTCGCCGTTGAGCGACTGCCAGAAGGCGCGTCCCACGTAGGGGAAGGTGTCGTAGCGGAGGCCGTCGGCTCCGGACTGCTCGATCCACCAGATCACGTTCTGGATGAGGTACTGGCGGACGAGGGGATTCTCCTGGTTGAGATCGGGGAGCACATTGGCGAACCAGCCTTCGGTGACATCGCGGCTTTGGTCGGGGGTGGCGTGAGGATCGAGGAGACTCTGGAAATGATCGTTGGCGATGCGGTGATCGGCGCGGGTGCCGTGGAACCAGTCGGGGGTGGGCGGATCGGCGGCCCAGGGATGGGCGGCGCCGACGTGGTTGGGCACGGTGTCGAGGACCAGCTTCATGCCGCGGCGGTGCAGGGCATCGGAGAGGGCGCGCAGGTCGGCGAGGGTGCCGAAGTGAGGATCGGGGCGGTAGAGGTCGGTGGCGCTGTAGCCGTGATAGGCCTGGGTGCCGCCGTCGTTGTCATAGACGGGAGTGAGCCAGAGGGTGGTGACACCGAGCCGATCGAGATAGTCGAGGTGCTGCTGAACGCCGCGGAAATCGCCGCCGTGCCAGCCGCGGGGCTGGTCGCGTTCGGAGACTTTGGGATCGTTGGAGAGGTCGCCGTCGGCGAAGCGGTCGGTCATGATGAGGTACATGACGTCGGCTGGAGAAAAGCCGGCGTGGGGCGCCGGGGTGCGCTGCTCGAGACGGAAGGGAACCGTTGTGGAGCCGGCTGTCGTGGTCACGCGGATCTGAGCATGCTGCGGGGCAGCGTTCCGGGTCGAGAGCCAGAGGAAGGCGTAGTGGCCGTTGGCCGAGACCTGCGATCTCGTGATCGACAGGCCGCCGGCGGAGAACTTCGCTCCCTCCAGATGCAGGCCATGGAGGAGAAGCATGGGTGAGGGCAGGCCGCTCCACCAGTCAGGCGGATCGACTTTATCGACGCAGGGAGCCGGCGCGGTTGCGGCAATGCAAACCGGAAGCGCCGCCGGCTGGGGTGCGGCCGCGCGAGCGGAGGCGCCCGAAACGAGTACAACCACAACAAGAGTCAGGAGCCTCCCGTGGCCCTTCATGACATGCCCCTTCGCGGTTTCAGAGTAGCGGTTGCACGCAGTGCGGAAAAGCTGCGCCACGGCGGGAGGCCTCACCGTGGCGCATGAGCGCTGCGAACGTCAGAACACGAAGCGAGCGGCGAGCTGGATCTCGCGCTGGGAATCCAGCTGAGTTCCGGTGACCTTGCCGTAGTTGGCGTCCGTGAGGTTGCCGTCCGGGTTGGCAAACTGCGGGGTGTTGGTGACGTTGAAGGCATCGCCGTGCAGCTCGAGGATGTAGCGCTCGGTGAACTGGATGTTCTTCTGCAGGGAGAAGTCGGCGTCGCGCTGTCCGGGGCCGAAGACCTGATCGCGGCCGAGGGTGCCGAGGTGGGTGAACACAGTCTGGCCGTTGGCGATCACCTTCGCAGGAGCCGCAAGGGCAGAGGTGTTAAACCACGTGCCGCTGATGCTCTTCGGATAGCTGATGGAAGAGACGAGGTCGGGGCGATCGGCGGTCGATGTTCCCCCGACGGACATGTCGATGGGGGTCCCGGTCGCCATGCGTCCGATGATGTTGACCTGCCACCCGCCGAGGATGAGGTTGACGGGATAGCTGGCACCGCCCATGAAGAGCTGACCCCGGCCGAAGGGGAGCTTGTAGAGAATCGACGAGCTGAAGACGCTGCGCTGATCGTTGAGAGAGTTGCCGTAATCCGCCATTGGATCGTAGTAGAGAGGAGCGGTGGAGCTCTGCTGCGAGCCGGGCGAGTCGTCGAGAGTATGCGACCAGGCATAGGAGCCAGTCACCAGAAGGTTGGTTCCCTGGCGGTGCTGATACTGGAGCTGGAGGCCGTTGTAATTGGCTATCCCGTCATAGTCCTCGTAGCTGATGGAGCCGTAGGTCGGGAAGTTCTGCAGGCCGGTATCGAAGTGGTAGATGTTATAGGGATAGTAGGTTGAGAGATGGTCGGACTTCGAACCGACATAGGCGAGGTCGACCACGTCGTACTTCGTCATCTGCTGGTCAACCTGCAGGTTCCATTCCTGGATCTGCTGGTTCTTGTTGTCGCGGTTGACGGCGATCGTGCTGAGGCCGACGGGCGGTTTGGCCGGGTTAAAGTTGGGGAAGCCGGGCGCGGGCAGGGGGGTAGTCTGCTGAGCCGAAGCCGCGCAGCTGTTGGCAGCTCCGGGGGCAGGCGTCTGTCCGGTAAACGTGACGCAGTAGCCGATGTTTGCCCCGTAGGAAACGCTGCCGCCGAAGGGAATCTGCTGGCCGAGCTGATCGCTGATTCCGCCGTAGTCGGGGAAGTAGAAGATGCCGTAGCCGCCGCGCACGACGGTGCGGCCATCGCCCTTGAGGTCATAGGCGAAGCCGACCCGGGGAGCGAGGTCGCCGTAGTTGTTACTCATGATGGTGCGTGACACGCCGTTCTGGCCGGCCAGCAGCACCTGCCCGTACGTCGAGCTTCCGGAGCTGATGTCGAAGGAGGCCTGACGGTTCTGGGCTTCATAAGGCCAGGTCAGAACGTCATAGCGCAGGCCAAGCTGCAGAGTCAGCCGGGGGTTCACACGCCACTGGTCCTGTGCGAAGTAACCGTCTTCCCACGAAATGTTGCTGAAGAAGCCGTTCTGGGCTCCGATGGAGTAGGAGTCGGTGAAGCCGATCAGCATTTCCGCGGTGGGAAAGCCGGTGAAGTCGCCGTTGCCGAAGTTGAAGTAGCCTTTGCCGGAAATCGGACGGAAGTATTCCATGTTGCGCAGGATGCCGGTGGCTCCGAATTTGAGCGAGTGGCGACCGCGCTCCCAGTCCACGCTGTCGTTGATCTCGTAAGTGTTCTGCGGGACGGCGTAGAGGCCGTAGTCGCCGGTGTAGTCGATGCCGTTGTTGCCGCCGATGAGCGCGCCGCCACTGGTTTCGATATTGCGGTTGGCGTTCACGATGCCGAGGCCGGCCGACAGGGCGTCGCCGTAAAACGGCGGCTGATAGCCGTAATCGTCGCGGTTATAGCCGATGAGGAGTTCGTTGACCAGGCTGGGAGCGAAAGTATGGGTGTAGCCGAGGCCCCAGCCACGGGCATGGGTGTAGGAAGAGCCGGTGCCGAAGCCCGACGGCAGCGTACCCAGCTCGGGCGTCTTGGTAAAGGCGGAATTGTCGTAGCTGAAGCGGATGAACGCCTCGTCCTTTGAAGAGGCATCCCAGTCGAATCGTCCGTCAAAGGTGTTGTAGTGGGTGAACTGCTGCTCGTGGGCGAGGAAGTTGTTCACGACGCCGGCGCGTTGGGGCGCCGGATAGGCGTTGAAATACCTGAGGGCCGCGGCATTCTCGGGGATTCCGGCCGCGGTGGGGTTGTCGTTGGGGATGGGGGTGCAGGTTGTGGGGTTATACAGC
>JBAUGH010000063.1:0-20391 GCA_049679565.1 Acidobacteriaceae bacterium | reverse complement strand
GTGCCTGCGCCGACGGTCCGGCCGCCTTCGCGAATCGCGAACCTGAGGCCCTTCTCCATGGCCACCGGCGTGATCAGCTCCACTTCCAGTTCCACGTTGTCCCCCGGCATCACCATCTCCGTGCCTTCCGGCAGGGTCGCCACACCGGTCACGTCCGTGGTCCGGAAGTAGAACTGCGGACGATAGCCCTTGAAGAACGGCGTGTGCCGCCCGCCTTCTTCCTTCGACAGCACGTACACGCTCGACCTGAACCGGGTGTGCGGCGTGATCGAGCCCGGCTTGGCCAGCACCATCCCCCGCTCCACATCTTCCTTCGCCACCCCGCGCAGCAGCAAACCGGCATTGTCCCCCGCCAGCCCTTCATCCAGCTGCTTTTTGAACATCTCGACGCCCGTCACCACCGTCTTGCGGGTGTCGCGGAAGCCCACGATTTCCACTTCCTCGCCCACCTTCACCTTGCCCCGCTCGATCCGGCCCGTCACCACCGTGCCGCGCCCCGAGATCGAGAAGATGTCTTCGATCGGCATCAGGAACGGCTGGTCGACCGCACGCGCCGGCAGCGGAACCTGCTTGTCGACCGCCTCCATCAGCTCGTCGATCTTCGCTTCCCACTTCGCTTCTCCGTTCAGCGCGCCCAGCGCCGAGCCGCGAATCACCGCCACGTCGTCGCCCGGGAACTGATACTTCGAGAGCAGCTCGCGAACTTCCATCTCCACCAGATCCGTCAGCTCTTCGTCTTCCACCGCGTCGCACTTGTTCAGGAAGACCAGAACGTAGGGCACGCCCACCTGGCGGGCCAGCAGCACGTGCTCCTTGGTCTGCGGCATCGGACCGTCGGTCGCCGCCACCACCAGAATCGCCCCGTCCATCTGGGCCGCCCCGGTGATCATGTTCTTGATGTAGTCGGCGTGCCCCGGGCAGTCGACGTGGGCGTAGTGCCGGTTGGCCGTCTCGTATTCCACGTGCGCGGTGGCGATGGTGATGCCCCGCTCCCGCTCCTCCGGCGCGTTGTCGATCGAGTCAAACGAACGAAACGTGTTCTTCGGATTGTGCTTCTGCAATACCTTGGTGATCGCCGCCGTCAGCGTCGTCTTGCCGTGATCAATGTGCCCGATCGTCCCCACGTTCACGTGCGGCTTCGACCGGTCAAACTTTTCCTTCGCCATACTGGTTTCCTTTCAATCTTTCTGGTGATGATTCACTCCATCGATGGGCGCTGCTCAATAGCTGGCGTACAGCCGGAAATACTTTTGCCGAACTTCGGGGGCAACGCGTTCGACCTGGCGCAGGTAGTGCTCGCGAATCTGGCCGCGATCGGAGTTCCCGAGGGCGGCATAACCGGACTGGGCCTGGGGACCGAGCAGGCCGTGAGCGAGGACCGCTTCGAACTGGCGGACGCGGAGCTTCGCGCCATCGACTTTGCGGAGGAAGGCGGGGACCTGGTCTGGGACGAAGGCCTGATCGATGGCCTGCTTCACGGGGGCGAAGGTTTTCTCGTCCTGAATCGGGATGGTGGCCTGTTCAAACATCGTTGTACGACTTTCCTCAGGGACGAAGGCCCCTTGATTTGGCGTTTGATCGGGAAAGCTGAATCCGTGCCCTTTCAAGACAGCACCTTCCTGGAAATTCTGGAGCGGGAGACGGGAATCGAACCCGCGACCAACAGCTTGGAAGGCTGTGACTCTACCACTGAGTTACTCCCGCTTTTCAGCCCGACCGAGGTCCTTCGCGTTCGCTCAGGATTTCGGCGGCGGGCTCCCACTACACTACGTTTCGTTCACGCCCGCCAGACGCCTCAACTTGGAAGGCAGTGACTCTACCACTGAGTTACTCCCGCTTGAAACCAGTGATCCGTGCTCAATGCACAGGGATCAGTAAAAAACGATTCGCCGGTTGTTACGCTTTCCACTCCCACACATAGCGCAGCGTTCAGCTCTCAGGTGCAAAACTCTGATGGCTGAACGCTGAATTGCAAAATCACCGCTTGCTGCACAACCAAAATTACAACAAAACTTACGGCCGGTCTTCGGATTCGAGGCGTGCCCGCATGTTGGCGGTAACGACGCGTACGGCAAAGAGCCCGAGAATCAGTTCGGGAAACCAGCGGATTTTCACTCCGAACCCGCCGAAGGTGACGCTTCCAAAGGAATACTCCCGAACCGGAAGGACTGCATTACCGTCGAGTGTGAACCAGGCCACCAGCCCCAGCGCGGCAAGAACACCCAGAGCGACCCACATTCTGCCTCGGTCAGCTGCGGGGTTCTGCGGGGCGGTTTTGACGGAAGCCACGCTCACCCTCAAATCCTCAATCGAACAACTCTGGTGCACAGGGGAGGATTCGAACCTCCGTAGTGCCTTTCGCAAGGGTTCGACTTCGCGCCTTCGGCTCTCGTCGAATCCCTCTCGCTTGGCTCGCCCCTTCCCAGGGCTCGCTCCGCGATTCACCCGTTCAACTTTAGCGCCAATTTCACGCTCGAAACACTGGTGCACAGGGGAGGATTCGAACCTCCGTAGCTCCAAAGAGCGGCAGATTTACAGTCTGCTGCCATTAACCACTCGGCCACCTGTGCGGAAAGCCAAATCTCTGGAGCTGATGACCGGGATTGAACCGGTGACCTCTCCCTTACCAAGGGAGTGCTCTACCAACTGAGCTACATCAGCCCGCTTTCAATCAGGGAATGATGTGCAAGCCAGGCACGTCGACCCTGCTTTAACGGCTGGGAAACTGGAGCTGGCGAAGGGATTTGAACCCCCGACCCTCTGATTACAAATCAGATGCTCTACCAGCTGAGCTACGCCAGCCCAAACCCCGCTGATCGGCTGGCCCGGGACACACTGCCGGGTTCGGGTTCCAGACGACCAACCTTGAAAATATCACACGCCTTGGTGGCCCGCAATCGACGGTTGCGCCGCTGGTTTCAGGGGCCTTTCAGGGGCAGCGCGCGCGGCGCGAAAGAGCTGCAACCGGGCCGGCGGCGTGCGGAAGAAAGGGCCGGGTGAGATGATAGAGGTGTTCGTCGAACCCGATGACCCACCGGCGCACGAAGCTGTCCATTGCCATCGTCATCCTCGTCCTGCTGCTGCTGGCAGGCGCGATTTATCTCCGCAAAGAAGCTCCGCCGGAAGCGGCGCGGCTGCTGCCCGAATCCGATGGCATCGTGTATGTGAACCTGCGCCCGCTGCGGTCGGCGACCCACCTCGATCAGCATCCGGTGGAGCACGCGCCGGAGTACCAGCGTTTCATCGACGCGACCGGGATCAATGTGGAGCGGGATCTGGACGAAGCGGCGTTTGCGCTGCACCGGATGGCCAATCCCAATGGTCCGAATGGCGCCCTGGCGTTTTCCGAGGCCTTCACCGGGCATTTCGATGGGCGAAAGCTGGCGCAGTATCTGGCGGGGCTGGCCGCCGGCCAGGAGAAATACGCGGGGCACACAATTTACGACATTGCCAGCGAGGGGCGCACGGTACGCGTGGTGCTGCTGGGGTACGACATTGTAGCGGTGAGCAACATGCCCTCGGCCGAACAGATTCACTCCATGATCGACCGCTATCGGACATCGGCGCTGCCCTTTTCCGGGTCGTCGCTGCTGTCGAAGTATTACTCGCGCATCCCACTGCTGTCGGTAGCGTGGGGGATCGGGCAGGTTGGGGCGCCGCTGAAGAATGGGGGTCCGCGGGTGATGGGCATCCGGGTGCCGCTGGAGCCGGAAGCAACGCTGATTGCGTCGCTCAGCTGGATTGGCAAGATGCATCTGCGGGTGGAGGAGATTGCGCCGACGGAATCCGCAGCCGCCGACACCACGGAGTCGCTGCAGACGATTCTTGTGCTGCTGCGGTCGATGGAGAGCTCCGCTGCGGCGAACCCGTTCGATGAGGACACGCGAAGCTTTCTCAACAGCATCAATGTGGACCGGCATCGAAATGAGGCGGTGCTGACGGCGACAGTACCCACCGGGATGGTGCAGCGATTCCTGAACAAGCCGCAGGATCTGCGGCCGCTGCCCGCGGGAAGGCAGGATAGCGAACCGAAGGCGGGCGCCAGGGGAAAGGCCGGCGGGAAGCCGTAAGCTTGACGGGCAAAACGGGATCGCGGATGCGAGTTCGCGGAGCAGGACTTCCTGGCGGGATCTGCGACGGCGACCGGAAGCGTGTGCGGCCGGCCGGCAGGAGTCAGGGTGGCGAAGGACGGGTCGCTGTTTGTGACGGATGACGGCTCCGGGCCTGTATGGCACATAAGTTACATAGGCGATCCGAGGGGACACCGCTAGTCTGGAAGCGTGCAAACCGTCCGAGCCGTGGTGAGCCTGATTGCCCGGGTCATGCTGTTGGGGATCGCGCTGCCCGTGCTGCTGGGGGATTTCCCCGGGGGCATGTTGCCATCGCGGATTATGACGGACTGGGCGACGCTGGCCGCAGTGGATGCACTAGCGGTGGTGGCGCCTCTGATGCGATGGCGAAAGTGCGCATTGCTGGCGGGCGTAGCGGCGCTGGGCGGCCACTTCTATTTCCGGCACCGCGCGCCGGTGTGGGACATGCTCTACATGCTGATTGCGATCGTGTTTGTGCTGCTGCCGGACACCGGCCGCGCGCTCGTGACCGGCAAGCGGGTGGGGCGCCTCCCGGCATCGCGCCGTTCCTGACGCATGCGGTAGTCTGAAACCTGCATGTTTCTCAGCCGCCGTATCGCTTTTGCCGCAGCGTTCCTGATGTCGTGCTCGCTGTTCGGACAGCAGTCTTCCCAGAGCCTGCCGGACGCCCCCAACGCGACGACTCCGCAGACTCCCCGGAACAACCCGGAATCCTCTCTCCCACAGGCGCCCGTGGCAACGCCGAATCAGCAGCCTGCGCCGCAGCCGACGGGGCCGACGGTGTTGTTCGAGACCAACATGGGGAGGATGGCGTGCCGGTTATTCGACCAGCAGGCGCCGCTGGCGGTGGCGAACTTTGTGGGTTTGGCGACAGGAACGAAGGACTGGACCGACCCGGCGACGAAAGAGAAAGTGCACGGGAAGCCTTACTATGACGGGACGACCTTCCACCGGGTGATCCCGGGGTTCATGATCCAGGGGGGCGATCGTCTGGGAACGGGAGAAGGCGACCCGGGGTACGAGTTCAGGGATGAGTTCGATCCGAACCTGAATTTCGATGTACCGGGGCGGCTGGCGATGGCGAATTCGGGGCCGAATACGAACGGTTCGCAGTTCTTTATCACCGAGGCGCCGGACCCTGATCTGGACCAGAAGTACACGATTTTCGGGCAATGCGATCACCACAGTGTGGTCATCGTCCAGTCGATCGCGCGGGTGAACCGCGACCAGAATGACAAGCCGATCGAGCCGGTAGTGCTGAAGAAGGTGACTGTCATCCCGGCGGGTCAGCCGGTGCCACCGCCGACGGATGCGCCTCCGCCGGCGCCGCCGCCGCAACCGTAATGCGGGCCAGCAAAATTCAAAATCCCACGCAGGAGCAGTTATGAGCCGACAGCCAGGTACGTATGCCGTTCTGAAAACCAGCGAGGGGCAGATCGTCTGCCGCCTTTTCGAGAAAGAAGCGCCGAAGACCGTCGCCAATTTTGTGGAACTGGCGGAAGGCTCGCGGGACTGGACGCACCCGGTCACCCATGCGAAGAGCAAGGACAAGCTGTACGACGGAACGATTTTCCACCGGGTGATTCCGGACTTCATGATCCAGGGAGGCGACCCGGCAGGCAGTGGGATGGGCGGCCCGGGATACAAATTCGAGGATGAGACGAAGGGGTCGCCGCACCGGTTCGACAAGAAGGGCAAGCTGGCGATGGCAAACGCGGGGCCGAATACGAACGGGTCGCAGTTTTTCATTACCGTGGCGGCCACGGAATGGCTGACGGGCAAGCACACGATCTTCGGCGAAGTGGTGGAAGGGCAGGAGATCGCGGATAAGATCTCGAAGGTTTCTGCGCGCAGCGACAAGCCGGTGAAGCCGGTGGTGCTGGAGTCGGTGACTATCGAGCGGGTGTAGGCGGGAATCCCCCGAAACGGGGAGGAGCGCAGCGGATTTTCCTGTGGCGCGCGAGCAGCGCGGCGGTTATCTTGCGAGCATGTTCCTCCCGCGGCCCTTTCTTGTTCTCGCGCTGAGCGGCGCGATGCTGGTGGCTTCGGCGACTGCGCAGAAATACGTTCCGAAGAAGATCACGTTTTCGGGAACCACGATGAGCCAGAGCGACCTGCTGGCGGTTTCCGGACTGAAGCCGGGAGCGGCGCTGGGGCAGACCGACATCCAGGCCGCGGCGCAGAGGCTGATCGACACAGGGATGTTTTCCGATGTGCATTTCAGCTTCGACGGCATCGCGCTGAATTACGCGCTGAAGCCGGCCGACGGGATGCAGCCCGTGTTGTACGCGAATTTTCCATGGTGGGATGACAAGGCGCTGACGGCGGCAGTGGCGGCGAAGGTGCCGCTGTTCCATGGAGAGATTCCTCCGGAAAGCCCGATGCAGCAGGAAGTGGCCGCGGCGCTGACCGAACTGCTGGCGGAGAAGGGCGTGACGGCGACGGTGACCGGGGTCCTGCGGACGTCTGCGGGAGGGGAGCAGACCGGCGCGATCGTCTATCACATCGACACGCCGCCGGTGGAAGTCGGCAGCGTTCATCTGTCGGGGGTGAGCACGACCTGGGCAGAGCCGGTGCTGGCGATCCAGAACGCGGCCGTGGGGCAGAATTTCGATGCGGCGACCGAAGCAACCCTGATGGCAGCGCTGCGGGCGATTTATCGCCGCCAGGGGTATCTGGAGATGGCGATGACCGGCTACTCGCATGGCGCGCCGGAAGTGACGGACGGCAAAATCATGGTTCCGGTGAACGCGACCGTGGCAGAGGGACTGCAATACCGGGTGCGGGGAATGCATTTTGCGGGCGACTCGGTGGTGACGGCAGAAGAGTTCAACAGGATGGCGAGGCTGCATCTGGCTGATATCGCCAACGAGGATCTGCTGCACGCAACCCTGGCGGCGATGTCGGCGGAATACAGGAGCCATGGATATCTGCGGGCGCAGCTGGACGCGAATCCGAAGCTGGACCCGGCGACCCGCACGGTGGATTACCCGATCACGGTGCAGCCGGGGCCGGTATTCACGATGGGGACTCTGGGGCTGGTGAATGTGAACGATCTGCAGAGGGCCGAGATTTTGAAGGTGTGGCCGCTGAAGGGAGGCGGGGTGTACGACCCGGTGGAGGTGGCGCAGTTCCTGCAGAAGTATAAGAACCAGCTCCACTCTCTCGATGGCTGGTCGGCGTCATACAAGGAGTACGACCACGAGGACTCGCATGTAGTGGATCTGGTGGTGACGTTCCATCAGGGCGGTCCGATGCGGTAGAGCAGATCACGGTTCGCACCCCACCGAAGTCATTCAGGGGAGCGGATTTCGGAGTCGAAGGCAACTTCGCCGAGACCTGATGGCGTATGCCCGCGATGCTCCTGTGTTGATGGTCACAGGTTCCCGTGACCAAGGTCACGGTTTCTCTTTTGTCACCGGCGTAGTTTCAGGAAAAGCCCAACAGCGGAAAGTGAGGGCTCAATCCTATGCCGGCATCGGGACCTGGCAAAAGCAAACAGTCAAAGACCACGTATCTGAGCGGAGCGAAGCCGTTTCCGTTCCGCACTATTGTGGTGGCGACAGACTTCTCGGAAGAGTCGTCGGCAGCGATGCGGTGCGCGCAGGAGCTGGCGCGGCTGCAGCATGCGATGCTGCTGCTGATTCACGTGATCGACCCAGTGGGGTATGCGTTTCCGGAAGGAGCGCCGCCCGCGGTGGATCGGGACAAGGCGGCTCGGGAAGAGCTGGCGCGGATTGAGGGCGAAGTGCGGCGGCAGGGGATTGCCGTGCACTCCCGGGTGGAGACGGGGATCGTGTGCGAGCGGATTCTGCTCTCGCTGCGCGACCATAAAGCGGCACTGTTGGTGATCGGGACAAAAGCGGTCAGTCGAGCCGGGCGGGCGGCGCTGGGTGTGGTGACGCGCCAACTGTTGTCCCACTCTCCCTGCCCGATTCTGACCGTGGCGCCGGAAGAAGCCGGAAGGCCGAGGAAGTTCGGCCGGTGGAATAACGTGTTGGTGGCGACGGATTTCTCCTCGGCTTCGCTGAGCGCGCTGACCTATGCGCAGAGGATCGCGGGGCAACAACTGATCGTGCTGCATTCGGCGCGGTGTGGGCGGCATCTGGAATGTCCGAACTGCCTGGAGCGGCTGCGGTTTCTGGCGCCGTTTGACGAAGCGCATGGCCTGCCGGTCGATCATGTGGTGACCGGGGGCGATCCGGCGTCGATGATTGTGGAGACAGCGAAGACTCTGCAACCGGATCTGATCGTGCTGGGAGCGCCGTCGCCGGCGCACCGGGACCACGATCTGGAGCACAGCACGGTGTCGCAGATCATTGCGGCGGTGTCGATGCCGGTGCTGATTGTGCCGGAGAGCCGGGAGCGCTACTCCGACGAGCTGATCGAGGACGTGGCGACCGTGAACTGAACAGCAGATTACGGTTCGCAGCTTACAGAGAGGGAGCGTCTTGCCGGATCCACGCAGGACGCTCCCTGTTTTGTGCGGATCAGCCGAGGGTTTTTCCCGGATCGGTGTGGAGGACCTCCATGCCGGAGCCGGCGAGTTCTTTCTCAAGCGCGGCGGGCGTACCGGTGAGAACCGGGAAGGTCCCGAAATGGATGGGCAGTATAGACTTTGCGCCCAGGAACTTCGCGGCGATGGCCGCGCCTTTGGGTCCCATGGTGTAGTGGTCGCCGATGGGCAGCATGGCGAGGTCGGGGTGGTGCAGCTCGCGGATGAGCTGCATATCGGAGAAGGCGGCAGTGTCGCCGGCGTGGTACAGGACGGGGCCGTTGTCGATGGCGATGACCATGCCGGTGGGCTCGCCGGCGTAGACGATTTTGCCGCCGTCGCTGATGCCCGAGGAGTGGCGTGCCTCGGTGAGTGTGATGGTGACGTCGGCGTGGCGATGGGAGCCGCCGATGTTCATGCCGATGGCCTTGTCCTGCGGGAGGCCTTTGGACTGCAGCCAGTCGATCAGCTCGACCATGCCGAGGACGGCAGGGCCGTGTTTTTGCGCGACCGGGACGGCGTCGGCGATGTGGTCCATATGGCCGTGGGTGAGAAGGAGCAGGTCGATCTTGTCGGGGAGCTTGTAGCCCTTCGGGAATTTGGGATTGTGCTCGAGGAAGGGATCGATGAGGATAACGGTTCCCTTCGCTGTAACGATGAGGACAGTGGCGTGTCCGAGCCAGGTGATGCGAGTGCCTTTGAGATCGGGCATAGCGATCAGATTCCTCCGCGATTCAGGATTGTACGTTTTTTAGTCAGATGCGAAGTGTAAAGCGCTGAGGCCGGGTCAGGATGCTCCGGCGCCGAAGCGGAGAGCGGAGCGGGCTTTGGCTGCTTCTTCCTCGCGGCTCTTGGGCGGCGCCGTTGTCTGGAGGGATGCGAGCAGGCGCATGGAGCTGGCGGTAATTTCGTCGATGGCGGAGAGAAAAGCGGCTTCATTCGCCTGGGAGGGCTTGTGGAAGCCGGTGATCTTGCGTACGAACTGCAGGGACGCGGCGCGGACTTCGTCCGGGGTGACGGGTGGCTGGAAATTGAAAAGCGGTTTGATATTGCGACACATGGTGGTTCCCCTGAGGGCGGCCGCGGATGGCAGCGTTTCCCTGCATCAGCTTAGCGAAAATCAGCCTGCGCGAGCGAATGACGGATTTCGGCAGGGCGCAGGGGCGGATGAGCGGGGCGAGAAGAGTCGGGGCGAGAAGAGTCGGGGATCGTTCGTATTGCCGATCCGGCAATGGAGGAGAAGGGTCGGTGGGCGAGGAGACGCAGGGGAAATAGCAGAAGAGTCACCAGGGGCTTGACAGGACCCGAGAACGGGACCTACTATTGCCGACAATTTGTAAACCATTACATTTGCGAATGGAAATGAAACTGACTTCGCCGCGGAGCCGGGGCGACAAGGATAGCCACAGGATCGGCGGCGCAATGGACAGGCCCGAGGGCTTATAGGGAGGTTCGCAGCGCGCAGCCGGGATGAGCAGCCCCAGCCGAGCGTTGCGCATAATTGGAGGACAGTGCATGCAATTGAGAAATTGGACGGCCATAGCAGGACTGGGGGCGATGCTCCTGTTCGGGGTGGGCACGGGGTCGGCGCAGAGCGGGACGTCTTCGGTTCAGGGAACGGTCACCGACTCCACGGGCGCGGTGGTTCCGGATTCTTCAGTCCAACTCACCAATAACGGGACAGGGGTAACGCTGCAGAGCCGGTCCGATCAGACCGGGAACTACTCCTTTCCTTCGGTTCCGCCAGGACTGTATACGCTCCAGGTGACGAAGGACGGGTTCGCGACTTACAAGATCACGGGCTTCAACGTGATTGTGGGACAGCATCAGACGCAGGATGCGAAGCTCAGCGTTGCATCCTCGTCGACGGTTGTAACGGTGGACGCGAGCGGCCTCTCCAACCTGCTCGATCCGCAGTCGAACGATCTGGGCACGGTGATCGGCCCACACGCGGTGGAGAATCTGCCGCTCAACGGGCGCAATTTTCTGCAGTTGAGCCTGCTTTCCGGAGCAGCCGCGACCCCGCAGGGAGCGGCGGCAGGCTCGACCAACCAGACGGGGCATCCCTATCTGGCCATCAATGTCGCCGGCAATGAGCCCGACTACACGATGTATCTGGTCAATGGAATCGAGACGGTGGGCAGCCGCGCCGGCAACAGCTCGCTGAACATCGACACCGGGGCCATCGATCAGTTCGAAGTGCACTACGGCTTCTTCATGCCGGACATGGGCACCAACCCAGGAATTGTGGACGTGGTGACGAAATCCGGCACGAACCACATCCACGGCGAGGTGTACGAGTACCTGCGCACGAATCAGATGGAAGCGCGAGACTACTTCGCCATCAATCCGGGCACAAACACTCCCATTCCTCCGGGCGAATATCACCAGAACCAGTTCGGCTTCAATGCCGGCGGCCCGATCCTTCACGACAAGTTGTTCTATTTTGCAAGCTACGAGGGATACCGCGAGAACCAGCAGCAACTGCTGACCGGCGAAGCGCCGACGCAGGCGATGTTGGGCGGCGATTTCTCAGCCCTGCTCCCCGGCACCGTGATTTACGACCCCGCAACGCTGGACCCGACGACCGGGCGGCGCCAGCCGTTCACCGGCAACATGATTCCATCGGGAAGAATCAGCGACAACATCAAGGGATTGCTGGCGTTTTACACGGCGGGGGCCGGCACGATTCCCGCTCCCAAGAACGTGGGGGGAAACCGACCCTACACTTTTAACTCCGACCAGTTTATGGGGCGGATCGACAGCAGTCTGAACGAGAGGAACCAGATCTTCGCACAGGGAAACTGGCTGAATTCTCCGATCCTGTCGCCCGGTCTGTTCCCCTCGACGGGAGTCTCTTATCCCATGGACACCGAGCTGGTGAACCTGGGATGGAACTGGTCGCAGAGCGCGAACCGGGTGAACGAGCTGCGCGTGGGCATGATGCGCGACTCGGTGTTCGACGAGGGGGCATCGGTTCCCGGCATCCAGAACAAGCTGAATATCACCGGTACCGGTGATCCGAACGGCGTTCCCAGCATCGGTTTTTCCGGCGGCGGGCTCTCCGGCTTCGGCGTGTCGACCGGGCTTCTGGGCGACGTGGACAACGTCTACCAGATCCACGATGGGTTCAACTGGCTGCACGGCAACCACCAGTTCAAGTTCGGCATTCAGTACGACTACCTGCGCTCCATCCAGGCCAGCGCCAACGCGAACGCGCGCGGGGCATTCAACTTCAACGGCATGTTTACCGCGCAGACGATCGCGACCAGCAACGGCTACGCCACGGACAACAGTTATCCGGGAGGGGCAGGAGGCTATTCGTTTGCGGATTTCCTGTTGGGCGATCTGAACACCGGGCAATCCATCGCCATGCCGAGCACGCATTTTCGCTGGACAACGGTAGAGCCGTATGCGCAGGACACGTGGAAGATCACGCCGCACCTGACGGCCAATCTCGCGCTGGCCTGGTATGGAGCGACGCCGCCCAATCCGGTGGGCCCGGACAAGAACCTGATTCATGCGTTCGATTTCGACAGCGGGCTTCTGATCTTCACCGCACTCGGTCAGGTGAATCCGGAAGTTTTCCCCATGACGAAGACGGATTTCGCTCCGCGCGTCGGATTCAGCTATCAGCCCCCGATTCTGCCCAACATGGTGGTTCGGGCGGGATGGGGTTTCTACTACACGACGCAGCAGGACGTGAACGCGCAGTACTCGATCGTGTCGCAGGTCATCACCATCAATAATGCAGTTTCCAATGTGCAGGGCAACCCGCAATATGTGCTGGGAGTGAACGCGATGCCCAGCGTCACGGTGGGGCAGATCACGCAGGCGCAGGCGAACGCGATGACCGGTCCGGTGCAGTATCTGGCCACCAATCAGGTGTCGCCGTATATCGATCAGTACAACTTTGACGTGCAGTACAGCTTCGCGAAGAGCAACCTGGCGGATGTCTCCTATCTGGGCAACAATGCGCATCACCTGGCGGTGAACTGGAATCCATTCGACTGCTCGTCGCCGGCCGATCAGTACTGCGTGGATTCGCGCATCCCCTACAACGACCGTTACAGCTACATGCAGGAAGTGAACAGCATCGGCTTCGGGAACTATAACGCGCTGCTGGCGAAGTTCCAGCACCAGTTTCAGCACGGCTTCAGTCTGATGGCCAATTACGTGTGGGAGAAGGGTCTGGCGGAAGCCCAGCAGGGAAGCAACGGCACGGTAAACCAGAACCGCAGCTGCCTGCGCTGCGACTACGGGCTGACCACTTCCAACATCCCCCAGGCGCTGGTGATCAGCACGGTGGTCAACCTGCCGGTGGGGCATGGGAGGGTATGGGGCAATGACATGAACCCGGTGCTCAACCAGGTGATCGGCGGATGGAGTGTGGACGCCATCGGCACGATGCAGAGGGGCCTGCCGTATACGATCACGGGCGCCAACTCGACGGATTGGTCGCCAGGACAGATTCGCGCCAACCGCTATTGCCACGATCCGCATGCGGGATCGTATATGTCGCAGCACGGGCTCAGCCGCAATATCCGGACCAACGGCAACTTCTGGTTCTGGAATCAGCAGACCGGGGGCGTCTTCCAGAATGAGACAGGCGGCGGCTGCTTCGTCGACCCGGCCAAAGACCCGGCCAACCTGGTGAACGGCAAGCTGCCGGTGATTGGCGGTGTTCAGGCGCGCGACGCCTTCGGCGACGGCGGCTTCGATCCATACTACGGTCCCGGTCTGAACAACTGGGACATCGCGGTGCACAAGGAATTCGCCATCGAGCACGGAGTAGCGTTCGCGCTGCGCGGGGAGTTCTTCAATGCGTGGAATCACGCGCAGTTTGCCAATCCCAATACCGGCGTGAATGCGGGCGCGGGCTTCGGACAGATCACGTCTTCGCAGCACGCGGCCCGCATCGTGCAGGTCGCGGGAAAGCTCACCTTCTGACCGCGGGGATGCGTGACTCGACTGCGGTGCTACTCTGATCGCTTCATGCGTGCGAGGTTTGCTGTGCGTTGGATTGGCTGGCTGGCGCTGGGTGTTTTTGTCGGGATCGCGGCGCCCGGGTTTGCGCAAATCATCGAGGGAAAACCGATGCCGTCGGCAGTCACGGTGCACGTGGATGCCGGCGGCAATCTGGGGCAGGTTCCGCCACGGATCTTCGGTACATTCATCGAGCCGATCGACAACTCCATCGACAACGGCGTGGCGGCGGAGATTCTCGTCAATGGCAGTCTGGAGGGAGGGCTGTGGAATCACGCGATGCTGGAGCAGATGTTCCGCGATCAGCCGGAGCTGATCGAGTCGAGCGACACGACCGGAATTCCGCTACCGTGGGAGCCGGTCAACCGGGCGGCCGGGAATCGCTACGAATTGCAGGTGGGCGCCGCGGCGAACAGCTGGCAGTCGCTGGAGATCATGGGCGTGCCCGATCAGCTGACGGGGATCATGCAACGCGTGTATCTGCCGGTGCCACGAACGTTCACCTATAACGTCTCGTTCTATGCGAAGCACCTCAGCGGCCCTGCCACGGTGGACGTCTCGCTGCGTGATCGCGAATCCGGCCAGGTGCTGGCGTCGGCTCAGGTGGATGCTACCGCCGGCGGCTGGACGAAATACCACGCCACGCTCGAGCTGAAGCCTGGCTCGGTACGACGCCTGGAGCCGGTGAACTTCGCCGTCTCGGTTGAGGGCAATGAGCGCGTGGAGGTGGATGAGATCTCGCTGCTGCCAGGCGATGCCGTCGACACCCTCGATCCCGAGGTCATTCGCATGGCCGCTGCCATGAACATGACCGAATTGCGCTTCGGCGGGAATTTCAGCAGCTACTATCACTGGCGCGACGGCATTGGGCCGCTCGACAAGCGCCTGGTCGCAAAAAACATCGCGTGGGGGATTCCGGAATACAACAACTTCGGGACGGACGAATTCCTGGAATTCTGCCGGTTGGTTCACGCCCAGCCGCAGTTCGATCTGAACATGGGCAGCGGAACGCCGGAGGAGGCCGCGGACTGGGTGAAGTACATTCGCGAACGGTATCAGGGGCCGCTGATTCTCGAAATGGGGAATGAGCTGTACGGCCGGTGGCAGGTTGGGTATCCAACGGTGAACGAAATCGCCGCGCGGACACTGGCGTTCAGCCAGGCCATCCGGCCGTTCGCGCAGAATGCGACGGTGCTGGCGACGGGCGATGTTCCTGGAGACTTCGAGGCGTGGAACGCGGCGCAGCTCAGCAATCCGCCGGGAACCTTCGATCTGCTGACGACCCACTTCATCACCGGCACGAATCATGTGCGCCTGCGGAACTCGACGCCCGATTTCATGGCGCAGGCGGCCTACGCGGTGCCTTATGGCATCGGCAACAACTTCGATCGCATGCAGGCGCAGATCGATACCACGCCGGGGTATAAGGACCTACACCTCGCGGTCACCGAGTGGCTGTTCAACAGCAAAGGCGAGGGGGAGCGCAACTTCACCAACGAAAGCCCCAGCTCGCGGAACGAGGGCGGCGCGGTGATGATCGCCGGCACGTTCAATACCTTTTTCCGCCGCAACAGCGAGATCAGGCTGGTGGACATGACGGGCCTGATGGAGTTTGCCGGCATCTGGAAGCGCCGGGAGCAGGTGTTCGCATCGCCCGCTTACTACGTTTTCAAAATGTACTCGGCGGCGAAAGGCCAGACAGTTCTACCCGTATCCACGGACAGCGGGACGTACAGCGTGGAGAACGGCACGATGGGCTACGCCGACATCAGGGATGTTCCTTACGTCGATGTGGCCGCCACGCGCAGCCCGGATGGCAGGGAGATCACACTGTTCTGCGTGAACCGATCCATTGCAGCGGACGCACCGGTGGAGTTTGACTTCGGCGGCTTTCGGTTAGCTCCCGGCCTGATTTCCGGCGATCAGATCGCCTCCGTTTCCCGCTACGTGATGAACGACGAGGTGGAGCCGGAGCGGGTGGTGCCGCAGCCGATCGCGGTGCAGGTGGTTGCCGGCAAGCCCCTGGCGATCACGCTGCCGCACGAGAGCGTCACAGTTCTTCATCTGCGCGCTCAGGATTAGGACTACGCTCTCACGACACGACGCCCGTGGTTTCTTCAGCCAGTTGGCCCAGATGGATACCTTTGGTTTCTGGATACCACCTGGCCACGATGGCCACCTGCAGCAGCATGATGGCAGCGAAGAGGAGGAAGACGCCGGCCGGCGCGGCGCGCTGCAGCATCGGGAAACAGAGGATGACGGACGCGCTGGTGAGCCAGTGCACCAGGCTGCCGAGGCCCTGGCCAGCTCCCCGTACGGCGAAGGGAAAGAGCTCGGACAGGTAGACCCAGACCATGGGCCCCTGAGAGAAGGCGAAGCAGGCGTTGAATGCGGTGAGGATGGTTTCGAGCGCCGCGGGCTGCGCATGTCCGCGCAGCGCGAGGGTCAGCGAGACCAGGCAGAGGCCCATGCCCGCGCTGCCCGCCATGAGCAGCGGCTTCCGCCCGCGCAGATCGATCAGCGCCACGGCCGCGAGTGTCACAACCAGGCTCAGGACCGAGATGGAGATGGCATAGAGATCGCGCGAGCGGTGGCCCATCCCGGCAGTGGAGAGAAGGTCGAGCAGATACATGCGGAAGATTTGCACGCCGCTGAGCTGGTTGAACATGGCGATGCTGATGGCGAGCAGGATGGGGCGCAGGTATTTGCGCTGCAGCAGTCTCTCGCTGCCAGGGGCCGACTGGCGCAGGGTCTCCTGCGACTTCAGCCATTCGGCGGGATCCATCCCCAGGCGGGTCGCGGCTCGCTCCGCCTGCGCGAGCCGGCCGGAGGCGTGCAGCCAGTGCGGCTCCTCAGGAACGCAATGCAGGAAGGCGAGCAGGCACAGGGGCGGCACTGCGCCGAGCCCCAGGGACCAGCGCCAGAGCGAAGCGCCGATCCCGAGCATCGACAGAATCGGGCCGGCGGTGAAAGCGAGCACCACCCCGGCGCCGATCTGGAGCTGAAAGCAGCCGACGATGCGGCCGCGCCAGGCGCGGGGAGAAATCTCGGCAAGATAGAGAGGACAATCGACAACGAATCCACCGATGGCTGCGCCGCACAGGACGCGCAGCAGGAGGAGCAGTGGCCAGCGGCCTGCAGGCACGAGCGCCAGACCCGCCGCGGCCAGCGCATAGAGGACGGCGCAGCCCGCGAGGACCGGGCGACGTCCGCAGCGATGCACCAGCTTTCCCGCGAGCAGGGAGCCGGCGGCGCCGCCCCACAGGGAAGCGGAAGCGGTGATTCCGAGTTGGGGAACCGAGAGCTGAAAGGCATGCAGCAATCCGCGAGTGGCGGCGGAGACTGCTCCGAGGTCGTAGCCGAAGGTCGTGCCTCCGAGAGAGCAGACGGCGATGGCCGCGACGCGTCCACGAAGCAGCCGGCGGCCCGGATCCAGCTCTTCTTCGCCGCGAAGAAGGTGCTTCACGGGAGCGGTGGTCATCGCCTCGCCTGGCCTCCGATGCCGCATTCTATAGGCCGGAAGAGGGCCGAAGATAGGCAGAAGTTCCGGGTGGGGCAGGGCGCAGTCCGGCTGACGCACCGCAGCAGGAACTGCCGAGACAACGGTCCGGATTCGGGGCTGGTTTTCGCCAGGGTATTCTGAAGGGCCAGAAAGCAGATGCGAATCCGGCGTATGGATATCCTGCAGGTTGCCAAACGAGCCAACGTTTCCACCGCCACCGTTTCGCGGGTTCTGAACGGCTTTCCCGGGGTCCGGGAGAAGACCATGGCGCGGGTGCGGCGCGCCATCGCGGAGATGAACTATGTTCCCAATCCCAACGCGCGCAGTCTGCGGGTGGGCCGCTCGCGGCTGTTCGGGCTGATCGTCTCCGACGTCAACAATCCGTTTTTCCCGGAGCTGATCGACGCGTTCGAGGCGCTGGCCGCGTCGCAGGGAATCGAAGTCATCTTCACCCACACCAACTACGATCCGGCGCGGCTCCACAGCAGCATCCGCCGGATGGTGGAGCGCGGGGTGGACGCGATCGCAGTGATGACGTCCGAGGTGGCTCCGGAATCGCTGCAGCAGGCCGTGCGGGCCGGGCTTCCGCTGGTGCTGATGAACCAGGGAGATCTGGCGGACCAGTATCCCAACGTTCTGGTCGAATACGCGACCGGGTTTCGGGAGGCGCTGGAGCACCTGCTGTCAATCGGGCATCGCGACATCGGCTTCATCGCCGGCCCGAAGGAGCTGAACTCGGCGCAGCGGCGCAAGGAGGCGTTTCGGGCGGCGGTTCGGGCGCACGGACTGCACGTGCGCCGGGAATGGATCGCGATGGGCGACATGCGGGTGGAGGGCGGGCGCTCGGCGATGCAGGCGCTGCTGGGCTGCCGGCCGCGACCGACGGCGGTGCTGGCCTCGAATGATCTGATGGCGGTGGGAGCGCTGCAGGCGGCGCACGAGGCGCATGTCCGCGTGCCCCGGGACCTGTCGCTGATCGGCTTCGACGATCTTCCTATTGCGGCGATGCTGCATCCGGCGCTGAGCACCATCCGGCATCCGCGCAGGGAAGTGGCGGCGCGCGCGTTTGCCAGTTTGCAGCAGGCTTTGCGCGGGGAAAAGGTCGAGGCGCTGGAGCCGCTGCATCCGCATCTGGTACTGAGGCATTCCACGGCGCCGCCCCGCCAGCGGACGTGAGATCGATGATCGGGCGAATGGGGCGAAGGGGGTTGATGTAATGCTTTACATCGTTGCGGCCTCGCATGTATCGTGAGTCGTGAGAATCGGGGGCTTCGGTGAACCGCAGATCGTTTGTTGGCCTGACTGCCGGCGCGTTGTTCGGGGGAGCACTTTCGGGAGAGGGATCGAGCGCGGAGCAAACCCCTCGCCTCCGCTTTACGCAGACGCGAACCGGCGCGGGGCCCTTTGAGGAGAGAAGCGGGGGGAAGCCTCCGCACGTTCTCATGATCAGCGCGGATATGGTGGGCCCGGACCTGTATCACCCCAGCCGTCCGTTTTCGCGTCACGTGCAGCTTCCGGCGATCCGGTCGCTGATGCAGGATGGGACCTTCTTCTCGAACGCATTTTGTACGGTGCCGCTTTGCTCGCCTTCGCGGGCGTCGTATCTCACCGGACGGTACAGCTACATTCAGGGAAACAGCGAACGCGCGCCGGAAGGCCTCGAATCGGAGCTGCGCGCCGACGACATCATCTTCCCGGAATACTTTCGCGCCGCCGGCTACGTGACACGCCAGGTGGGCAAGTGCCATGTGGGGGCGAAAAAGTTTATCGATGCCTTCGGAAACAACGATCAGCCGTGGGATCGCTGGTCGCCGCCTGTCTTTGACGATGATGCCTTCCTGGCGTATCAACGCAGCCTGGGAGTGAAGCCGCAGAAGTACTCGCGGGAGATTGTCTTCCGGCTGCAGGACCGGAAGACCCCGGGGAACTCGGCGGGGGGATGGATCGTGCAGGAGGACGGCAAGCCGTTCCCGCTGGAGGCGCAATACAGTTACTATCTTGGCCGCAAGGCGATCGAGACGATGGAGGGCCTGAAGGCGGGCGGAGAGCTCGACCGCCATCCGCTGTATCTGCAGCTGGATATCTTCGATCCGCACCAGCCGTTTTCCATCCCGGCCGGATTCGAGGAGCGGGAGCGGGAGCTGCGGCAGGTGGTGGGGCTGCCGGAGACTTACAAAGAGGTGCAGGCGCGGAACTTCGCGAGGGCCGCGACAGAGCCGGAGATCACCGACATCTATCGGCGGTACTGGGGAATCTACGATCCGCAGACGCTGGTGGATTACCGGGTGGCCTACGCGCTGCAGATGGAGCTGGTGGACCATGTGATCGGCATGGTGATGGGGAAGCTGAAAGAGCTGGGCCTGTACGACCAGACGCTGATCGCGTTCATCTCCGATCACGGGGAGATGAACGGGCGGCGGGCCATCGTGGACAAGGGCGTCTATCTCTACCCGGACATCGTGCGGGTGCCCATGGTCTTCAAGCTGCCGGCAAGCACGCCCCGGGAGCACGCGGTGGTGGAGACGCCGGCTTCGCTGCTGGACCTTTCGCAGACGCTGCTGGATGCGGCGGGGATCGAGCCGGAGGCGAAGTTCGACGGCATGTCGCTGCTGCCGGCCATAGCCAGCGGCCAGGGCGAGGAGAAGCGCACGCTGCTCTTCTTCGGCGGCTGGCATGTGGGGGTGAACTTCGATTGCGGTATCCAGCGCAGGGCCAGCGATGGCCGCCGGTATCTCTACTCCTATAACTGCACCTCCACGGTGGACGAGATGTTCGATCTGGACAGCAACGACGCGGTGAATCGGATCGGCGACCCGGAGCTGGCGGGGGTGCGCCGGGAGATGATCCGGGAGCTGGGCGCGGCGCTGTCCTCCGATCCGCGATGGGTGGGGTACTGGTCGGAGTTCCGGCTGGCGCATTACGACGACCTGCCGCGGGAGCAGGGAGACATGCAGCTGTTCGAAGACGGGGGTTGAGGCGGGGGCCGGCTGGGGCGCATTGCCGGGAGGCCGGGGCTCGGCTGAATTTCGGAAAACAACCCCCTCATCCCCTGGCTTGTCGAACAAATAAAAGGAATTACGCACCATCGCCATCCCTCCCTCATCCCCGCGTGTGGCGGTTGTTTTACCAGCCCTGCGAAGGCGAGCGCGAAGAGTCTTTCGCTTTCGAACATGAATGCGGCAAAGGGCCCGACGGCGTTCGGGGGAGGGGATGGTTTTTCTGAAATCACCCCATCATCCCCCGACATGTGAAGAAAACAAAGCCTCGGAGATCGTCGTCATCCCGGTGACCCCTTGTGCGTGAGCAAGAGAAAAGGC
>JBAUGH010000062.1:0-4596 GCA_049679565.1 Acidobacteriaceae bacterium | reverse complement strand
ACGCTGCGGTCGCTGTTGCGGGCGCGGCTGATCGCGAAGATGCCGTGGAACTATGTGGACGCCACGAATCTGTCTCCGCATGAGCGTCGGCAGTGGATCAAGATGGCGAAGAGCTTCGGGTACGAGGTGCAGGCGGTGTTCTTCGACGTGCCGCTGGAAGTGTGCCTGGAGCGGAACAAGCGGCGCGAGCGCACGGTGAGCGAGGACGTGATGAAGAAGATGGCGGAGCGGCTGAAGGCTCCGGACTTCAAGGAAGGGTTCTCGAAGATCACGGTGGTGCGGGTGAAGGGCGCGGGCGGCGGGGCGGCCGAGGAGTAGGTTGGGCAGGCGGACGCCAGCGGATCACAACGGGAGCGAATCGAAAGAAGGGCCCGGAGCCGGGGAGGATAAGGGCGCCGGCCCTTTGATTGTCTGCGAGCAGGACTGCGGCGCGCGGAAGCTGTTTTGCGGGGAAAGCTCTTTCCAAGTTATAGTTTGAAGCAGATGCGCTGGGCGAGCTTAGAACGCAGGCCGCGGCATTCCCTGGTTGCGCTGGTGGGGATTGTCTGCGTCGCGCTGGTGCTGCTCACCGGCATCCTGCAGGTCACGCACACCCACGCCAACGGCCAGATCGACCACGACTGCTCGCTGTGCCTGACGGCACATCAGGCGGTCCAGATCGTGGTGGCCGTCACGCTGGTGGTCACCTCGCGGCCGGTTGCGCGGCGGGTGCAGGAAACGTTCGCGCCGCTCCCGCGGCAGCGCTTTGTTCTGAAGCTGGCCAATCGACCTCCGCCCGTCCCTGCTGTTTTCGCCTAAGACAGCAGTTCACCCCAGGGACATGCCACTTAGCAAATTGGAGGTCGTGTATGCGCACGTGTCTGCGTCGCGCTGTGTTTTTCGTTTTTTTCCTCTCTTTCGTTTCGGTTTTTTGCGCTCCGGGGGCCGGAGCCCAGACCGGCGGGAATGCCGGCAGCATTACGGGAACGGTGACGGATCCCAGCGGGGCGGTAGTGCCCGGGGCGACCGTCACCATTCAGAACCCCGTCAGCCAGTATCTGCGGACCGCTGCCAGCGACGCGGCGGGGCACTTTCAATTCACGAACGTGCCGTTCAATCCGTATCACATGACGGTGGAGGCGAAGGGCTTCGGGGCCTTTGTGCAGGATGTGGCGGTGCGGTCGAACGTGGCCGTCGCGGTGCCGGTGAAACTGCAGTTAGGGACGGCGGCGACGACCGTACAGGTGACCGGAGAAGACCTGCTCGAGAACAGTCCGACGTTCCACACCGACGTGGACCGCGATCTGTTTCAGAAGGTGCCGCTGGAGAGCCAGTCGTCGTCGCTGAGCTCGTTGGTGACGCTGTCGAGCCCGGGTGTGGCGGCGGACTCGAATGGGTTATTCCACGGCCTGGGCGATCACGCCTCGAACTCGTTTTCGATCGACGGACAGTCGATTACGGACCAGCAAAGCAAGGTTTTCTCGAACCAGGTGCCTGCCAATTCGATTCAGTCGCTCGAGGTGATCAGCGGGGCGCCGCCGGCGGAATACGGGGGCAAGACCAGCCTGGTGATCGTGGCGACGACACGCTCCGGGCAGGGGGTGTTAACCCCCACGGGGACGATCAGTGCGACGTACGGGTCGTTCGGATCGGCGACCGGGAGCGCGACGCTCTCGTATGGAAACAAGGCGTGGGGCAACTTCGTCGAGGTCGACGGGCTGAACACGGGGCGATTTCTCGATCCGCCGGAGTTCACCGTATTCCACGACAAGGGAAACGAAGAGAATTTCTTCGACCGTGTGGATTACAACCTGACCCAGCGGGACTCGGTACACCTGAATCTGAATTACAGCCGGTCGTGGTTTCAGACCCCGAACGCGTTCGACAACGTGAACGTGCAAAACGTGGCGCCGGGCACGGGCGCGACCGCCAGCCCGAGTTTCATCAGCGTGGGGAACACCGACCAGCGGTCGAAGATCGGGACGTTCAACATTTATCCGAGCTACACGCGGATCATCAATGACCACTCGGTACTGAATCTGGGCGCATGGGTGAGGAAGGACCTCTACAACTATTTCCCGAGCGGCAATCCTTTTGCCGATCTGGGACCTCCGAACCTGCAAACTTCATCGATTTCGCAGATCCGCACGCTGATGAATACCGCAATCCACGCGGACTACTCGTACGTAAAGGGCATCCAGAACATCAAGGCCGGGGTGCAGTACGGGCAGACATTCCTGCGCGAGAGCGACACGCTGGGCATCGTGGACAACACCTACAACTCGCCCTGCGTGGACGTGAACGGCAATCCGCTGCCGGGATATTCGAGCCAGGCGGATTGCAACACGGCCGCGGCCACGCCGAACCCGAACTATCTGCCGGTGCTGGCGCCGTACGATCTGACGCGCGGCGGATCGAGCTACTACTACTTCGGTCATACCGACGTAAAGGAGCTGGCGCTGTACATCGAAGACCAGATCACGAAGGGAAACTGGGTGGCCAATCTGGGTCTGCGCGAGGACATTTACAACGGACTGACGGACGCTAACCAGACGGAACCGCGGCTGGGGATTTCCTATCAGATCAAGCCGACGAACACGGTGCTGGGCGTCTCCTACGCGCGGACGCTGGAGACGCCGTTCAACGAGAACCTGGTGCTGTCGAGCCAGGGTTGCTCGAATGCGGTGCTGGCGCCACTGCTGCTTTGCACTCCGGGTGTTTCGGGCACGCTGCAGCCGGGCTTCCGCAACGAATTTCACGCGAACGTGCAGCAGGCGTTCGGCAAACATGCGGTGGTGAGCGGAGAGTACATCTGGAAATACACGCACAATGCCTTCGACTTCAGCGTGCTGGGCAACACTCCGATCACCTTCCCGATCGACTGGCATAACTCCAAAATCCCGGGGTTCGCGCTGCGTGCGGAGATGCCGACATGGGGGGGTGTGTCGGCCTACACTGTGATGTCCTCGGTGGCTGCGCGGTTCTTCCCGCCGCAGACGGCGGGCGCCGGAGCGACGGTTGGACAGAGCGGCTATCCTTTCCGGATCGACCACGACGAAAGATACAACGAGACAACGCATGTGCAGTACCAGATTCCCGGGCGGCATAGCCCCTGGTACGGCTTCAACTGGCGCTTCGACAGCGGGCTGGTAGCGGGTTCGACGCCCTGTTACAACGTCACCGACCCGAACAGCCTCTGCGCGGCGACCTCCGTGACCCTGCCCGACGGCTCGCCGGGAATCGATCTCAGCGGTCTTACCGCCGATGAGCAGTTCCAGGCAGGGCTGATCTGCGACGGAATCAAGGCGACCCCTTACCAGGCGTTACCGACTCCTTGTCCGGCCGCGGAGCTCAGCTCGCATTTGCTGAGCATCCCGGCGCCGGGAACGGAGAATGACGATCACGATCCCCCGCGGGTGGCGCCGCGCAATCTGTTCGATATGGTTCTCGGGGAAGACAACATTTTCCACGGCGACCGCTACAAGTGGGGCGCGCAGCTTACTGCCATCAATGTCACCAACAAATACGCGCTCTATAACTTCCTCTCCACGTTCAGCGGCACGCATTACGTGACACCGCGTGCTGTCACGGGCCAGGTCACCTTCTCCTTCTGATCGACGATGGCCACGGGAACGGCGCAGGCAGGCCGTTCCCGCCGCCAGGGAGGCGTTATGGCTCGAGTGAGTCTGATCAAGCCTGACAGCGGAAGCAAGCGCCGTTTGGCGCTGATCCGCTGGAAGCGGTGGGAAGTGATCCACGCGGTGGTGCTGGCCCTGGTGATGACGGCGTTCAGCATCTGGGCGGGCATCTGGATTGCGACGCACCACTTCCATTAGCTCGCGCGTCAGCGACTACGCGGACGCCGCGCGGATGCTGAGGACGGGGCAGGGGGCCTGGCGGACGATTTCGTAGGCGTGCGACCAGGTGGAGGCACTGTAGAGCGTCCGCTGGGGTTTAAGACCGAGGACGATGAGGTCCTCATGGTGCTGGCCGGCGAAGTTGAGGACGGTGGGCGAGGCTT
Organism: Acidobacteriaceae bacterium; assembly: GCA_049679565.1. GTDB lineage: Bacteria > Acidobacteriota > Terriglobia > Terriglobales > Acidobacteriaceae > Palsa-343. The sequence continues at coordinate 596 of JBAUGH010000062.1, read as the reverse complement.
TGCCGCTGAGGACTTCCCAGTGCGGCGGGGTGGCGCCGTTGTGGCCGGCGAGGTCGTAGGCGAGGTCGGCGGCGAGACGCTCCATGACGCCGCGATGGCCGGGATTGCCGGACTTGCAGACGTGGAGCACGTCCAGCGCTGTGTGCCACTCCTCGACGGCGGTGAGGACGTAGGGGACCGCGGCGAGGGATTCGCGGGAGAGATCGGTGGCGAAGAGGACGCGGCGGAGCTGGAGTTGCGGGCCGGTTCCTGGAGCGCGCGGGCCGACGGTGAGGACCGGGCAGCGGACGGAGTGAAAGATCTGCTGGGCGACGGAGCCGAGGAGCAGGCGCTGGAGGCCGGTGCGGCCGTGGGTGCCGACGATGAGCAGGTCGATGTGGCGGTCGCGGACGAAGGCGCCGGCGAGGTCGGGGACTTCTCCCTGCTCGACCCAGCGGTGGACCTCGATGCCGTCGAGGCGGTGATCGCGCTGGAGGCGGGCGATGAGGTGGTCGTAATCGCGATCGGCAGCGTCGGCAAGGGCGGGCATTACCTCCGCAGCCATGGGGAAGCTGGAGGGACGCAGCAGATGGAAGAAGTGGAGGCCGGCTCCGAAG
>JBAUGH010000061.1:0-1815 GCA_049679565.1 Acidobacteriaceae bacterium | reverse complement strand
CCTCACCCTGTTTTCCAGTCCCACCGAGCCGCTGGTCGTCCACGGCGGATTCGACTGGGCCATCTTCGCCTTCGACGCCGCGCTCTCGCTCCTCACCGGCCTCCTCTTCGGCGTCGCTCCCGCGTGGAACGCCACCCGCACCCAGGTCAGCACCACGCTCAAAGACAACGCGCAGACCGCCACCCGCCGCCGCAAGGGCCTCGCCGGCAAAGCCATCGTCGGCTTCCAGATCGCGCTCTCCACCCTGCTGGTCGTCGCCGCCGGCGTCTTTCTCCGCACCCTCGTCAACCTCGATCGCGTGAATCCCGGCTTCGATCCCAGCAATCTCATCCTCTTCGAGATCAGCCCTCCGCAGGCCCGGTATTCCGGCGAAAAGCAGATCCTCCTCTTCCACCAGATCATCGAGCGCCTCCGGCAGGTCCCCGGCGTCGAATCCGTCTCCCCCACCAGCGTGCCGCCGCTCGCGCACAGCTATGACAACGACGACTTCGTCCCCATCGGCGCGAAGCACGACTCCGCAAAGGATGTTTCCGACGACGCCGTCGTCGGCGACCAGTACTTCTCCACCTTCCGCATCCCCATCGTCGCCGGCCGCGCCTTCGCCCCGTCCGACACCGAAACCTCGCCCAAAGTCGCCGTCGTCAACCAGGCTTTGGCGCGTCAGTTCTTCCCCAACCAGAACCCCATCGGCAAAAGCTTCCAGACCTCCGACCTGAAGGACAACAAGATCACGTATCAGATCGTGGGCCTCTCTGCGGATACCCATTACGGCACCCTCCGCGAAGTCCCTCCGCCGGTCTTCTATCTCGACTACCGCCAGGCGCCGGAGATCGACTGGGGCATGACCTTCGCCGTGCGCACCCGGACGGCGCGCGCCGCCCTCACCCCGTCGCTGCGCCAGGCCATTCGCTCCATCGATCCCAATCTGCCCCTGACCGACATCCGCACCCAGCAGGAGCAGATCGACGAGCTGCTCATGACCGAGCGCATCTTCGCCGACCTCACCGCCGGCTTTGGACTGATCGCCCTGGCGCTGGCCTGCATCGGCATCTACGGCATCATGGCCTACTCCGTCTCCCAGCGCATCAACGAGATCGGCATCCGCATGGCGCTCGGCGCGCAGCCCGCTCGCGTCCTGCGCATGGTGCTCGGCGAAGCCTCCTGGATCGCCGCCCTCGGCATCGTGGCCGGCATGGGCGGAGCGCTCGCCCTCGGCCGCCTCATCGCCAGCATGCTTTACGGACTCAAGCCGTCCGACCCGGCCACCCTTACGGCGTCCGCCCTGCTGCTGGTCCTTGTCGCCCTCGCCGCCAGCTGGATCCCCGCCCGCCGCGCAGCAGGCGTCGATCCCATGCGCGCTTTGCGCCACGAATAGCCTCGCGCTATTCGCTCACTCGCCCCAGATACCGGTCCAGCCAGTCAAGCACCACCTTCACCAGCGTCCCGCGCTGGGCCGTCACGTCGTGCGGCGTCTCCAGCACCACGTGGCTTTTCTCCGCCGCCGGAGTCCCCAGTTGGGCAAACATAGGATCCTGGGCCTCCAGGAGGGAAAAAGTGTAGTCGTAGCGCCCGTTCACCATCAGCACCGGAATCTTCATGCGCGGCACAAAATCCGCCAGGTCCGCTCCCGCCTGCGGCGGCCCGAGAAAATACCCTCCGTCCAGATAAATCGCTGTCTTCAGCCGATCCTGCAGCAGCGTCGATACCACCACTCCCTCCGCCGCCCCCATGCTGACCCCCAGATACGCCAGCCTGGTGTTATCGATGTCCTGCCGGGTCGCCAGATAATCCAGTGACCGCGCCGCATCCTTGTAC
>JBAUGH010000060.1:0-6700 GCA_049679565.1 Acidobacteriaceae bacterium | reverse complement strand
GAAGAGATGTAGTCGTCCCAGGCGGCGATGTCGAGGACGGAGTGGACGGTGTACTCATCGAAGCCGTCGAACCAGCCCATGGTGTTGGTGGTGATGAACTGGCGGGGGTCGGCATGGGGACGGATGGCGGAGATTTGGTTGAGCGAGTAACTCTTCCAGGTGTCGCTGACGAAGCGCTTCCAGTCGAGCAGGAGCGCGGGGTTCTCGTGGTCCTGGCGGACGGGGATCTCGTCGAAGTTGTCGTAGGTCTGGGACCAGTAGGCGGCGGCCCACTTCTGGTTCAGGTTGGCGATGGTGCCGTACTTGTTCTGGAGCCAGGCGTGGAACTGGGTTTTCGCGCTGGGATCGAAGGAGGGGGCAGCGTATTCGTTGTCGAGCTGCCAGCCGACCACGTCAGGATTGTGGCCGAAGTGGATGGCCATCTGCTCGGCGATGTCGTGGGCGAATTTGCGGTAGACGGGATCGGTGAAGGAGAACTGCTGGCGGTTGCCGTGCTCATCGCGGCGGCCGTTCTCATCGACGCGCAGAGTTTCGGGGTATTTCGTGGTGAGCCAGTCCGGGGGTGCAGCGGTGGGCGTACCGAGGACCACACAAATGTGATGGCGTGCGGCGTCGGCGATGGCGCGATCGAGCCAGTCGAAGTCGTAGTGGCCCTCGGAGGGCTCCATGGTGCTCCACGCGAACTCGCCGACGCGGACGAGGTCAATGTGGGCGGCTTCCATGAGGGACAGGTCTTTGTCCCACTGCGACTCGGGCCATTGTTCGGGGTACCAGGCGGCGCCGACGAGGAGCGGCGGTTTGTCGGGGTATTGGGTGGCCTGGGAGCGGAGTTGGGGAGCGGCGCAAAGAAGGAGGGCGATGAAACCGATTGCAACGGTGGAGCGAGAAGACATTGCCAGGTCTCCGGAGGCTGAACTTTGATTTTTCGAGGCGTTCCAGATAGTGCAGGAGGCCAGCGGAACGTTGATTGTTTACGGCAGAAAAACCCCAGCGGAACGATATACCTGGCCGCCGACGTTTGTCTCCACGACCGGAAGCGCGGGCGTGGGGGTGAGGATCTCGATAGCTCCGTTATGGAGCAGCACGGTGTCTTCGGCTTTGGCGCCCTGGAGGCTCGGATTCCAGGCAAAGGCCTGCGGATCGACGACGCGCTCGGCGCCGTTGGGGGTAGCGACCCAGTCGCGCTCCTGATAGCCGCAGGGGCCTCCCTGGTGGTGCTTCGCGATTTCGTCGGGAACGCCGGCGGCGGCATAGCCCTTTGCGGCGACAGTGTAGAGAGCGGCGGAGGTAGCTTCGGCGCGGGTGGCGTGGAGCAGTTCGGCGTTGATGCGGGCGACTTTCTCGAAGTTAGCAACGAGCGTGGCGGGCATAGGCCCGAAGTGGACAAAGCGGGTGATGGAGATGGCGAGGCCGTTACGGCGGGCGCAGAGGTTGACCATGCCGTAGTGGCGCAGGACGCCGCTGCGCGGGACGGCGTGCTTGTAGCGGAAGATGCGTTCGTCGGTGCCCATGAGGAGAACGGTGGGCGTGATGTGCTGCGCGTAAAGATCGGCGGCGACGCGGGCGGCCATCTCGTCCTCGGTGACGCCGGGGCGGAGGGACTGAAGGACGCGGGTGGTGGATTCGGCGACGGCGCGGCCGAGGATGCGGAAGCGGTCCATCTCCGGAGCGAGAAGCGGGGCGCGGAGCATGGTGAAGCTGGCGGGATAGAAGCCGGGCTGGACGGTGTCGGCGCCGATTTCGGGGCCGGCGATTGTGTGCGCGAGCTCGGAGACGTCGCCACCGGTCCAGGGGTAGAGGACAGGCTCATACCCGAGGCCGGGGGATTCTTCGGCAGCGAGACGCGGGGCTTCGTTTTCGGGCGCGATGTAATAGCGCTTGCCGTCGCGGGTGATGAGCAGGGAGCAGACGGCGGTTTCGCCAGGACCGACGCGGGCTTCGACGCGGCCGGCGGTGGCCCAGGCGATGTTGTCGTGGCGGCTGAGAAGGACCGCGGACCAGCCATTCTCGTCCATGAAAGCAGCCAGGCGCGCTAGTTTCGTTTCAAGCTCCTGGGCCAGTTCAGCGGAAAGGAGAGGAGCGGTTTGGAGGGTCGAAGTCACGGGTGCGACCTTTCGGGATTCAGAGCAAGACGTAAACCGATTGCGCGCTCCTCTGCAATCTAACTGGCGGGCGGATACGAAGCAAGGTCAGGGATTCAGGAAACAGGGATGTCACGGAGAGGACGGGACGGCCCTGGGGACGAGGCAGAGGCGCGCAGCGAGGATGACGAGAGCGATCCAGAGCAGGTCGGCGCCGAGCAGGTGGGTCATCTGCATCCAGGTGGGCGCGAGGAGCGTGAGGTCGAGGATGCCGAGCAGGTACTGGAGGGCAAGCAGCAGCAGAACGCCGAAGGCGAGGGCGCGATGGGCGGCGCTTGCAAGCGCGCGGAAGACAAGCCAGACGATAAAGGTTCCCGCGATCAGGGCGACGGCAGGATGCAGCCAGCGAATGCGAAGGAGCCAGGAGCTGCGGGAGGAAAAGTCCTGTGCGATGGCGCTGAGGAGGTTGTGCGCGGGGTAGAGCGTGTCGCCGAGGGCGGCGAGCGATCCGGTGACGCCGACGATGAGGACGGCGACGAGGCCGGTGAGCGCAAGCGCGGGGCGGCGGAGGGCGACGCTGCCGCGCATCGCGGCGGCTCGGCGGGAGAGGAAATGCGCGGTGAGCGCAAGGGCGGCGAGCAGGAGGAGGGTATTGGTCAGGTGCAGGCCGAGATAGAAGGCGCGCGCGGGGGAGCGGTTGTTGGCGGTGAGTCCGAGAAGAACGAGCAGAGCGCCGAGCAGCGCCTCATTCAGCGTGAGGATCAGGACGGCAACGGCGAAGGCGCGGGCGAGGTGGCGGCGCGGGAGGGCGGCCAGGGTCCAGAAGAAAAGAGCGAGGACGCAGAGGAGATCGACGCCGCTGGAGGCGCGGTGGGCGAACTCGATGATGGTGGCGACGGCGGGATGGTGCTGGATGAGGGTGCCGTTGCAAAGCGGCCAGTGGTCGCCGCAGCCGGCGCCGGAACTGGTGGCGCGGACGGCGGATCCCCAGACAATGACGGCGACGTTGTACGCCAGCACGAGCCAGGCGAAGCGGCGGAGCGCAGGCGAAGGGCGGGTTGCCTGGGCTGCGACGGGAATGGCGGCGGAGGTGGTCACGGAAGGAGTCCGAAATTCGATTTTAGTCCGGAGAATGCCGGATTTCGGCGCAACTCGGGAAGGGGGCGGGAACATCCTCCTCAGCATGAGAAGAAAACCGGCACTCATTACGGCATTGTTTGGAGCGGCACTGATGCTGACTCCGGTGGGCGCGTTCGCTTCCCCCGCTCCGCAGAGCGCGAAGCAGGACATGAAGGATGCGGGGCACGATACCAAAGACGGCGCGAAAGACGCGGGCAAGGGCATTAAGAAAGGGACGAAGAAGACGTATCACACCTCGAAGAAAGACACGAAGAAGGCGTGGCACAAGACGAAGAACACCACAAAGGGCGCGGTGGACGGCGGCAAGCAGGGGGCGAAGGAGCCGCACTAAGGAAGCCGGACGCCTGGACTGGCCGCGGGATCAGGAAGCGGGCGCGGAGCGGGCGGCGATGGCTGCATCCTCTGCTGGGTAGTCAAAAGAGGCCGGAGGAATTGCGGGCGGATGGTCCTGCTGCCAGCGGATCGTCCGCCGGATCGCTTCGTCGGGAGTGACGGGTTCACGGAACGCGTCCACCAAATAGCGTCCGATGGAACCGTTGCCGCCGATGAGCAGGATGCGCATTTCAGTTAGCCGGCAGCGAGTTCTTTGGCGCGCTGCGTGGCGCGCATCACGGCTTTGATCAGGGTGACGCGGAGGCCGCCTTCTTCGAGCTCGAGGATGCCGTCGATGGTGCAGCCGGCGGGGGTGGTGACGGCGTCCTTGAGCAGCGCGGGGTGGTAGCCGGTTTCGAGGACCATTTTCGCGGCGCCGTAGGTGGTTTGCGCGGCCAGCAGCGTGGCGATGTCGCGGGGCAGGCCGACCTTGACGCCGGCTTCGGCGAGCGATTCCAGAATGATGTAGATGAACGCGGGGCCGCTGGCGCTGAGGCCGGTGACGGCGTCCATGTGCTTCTCGTCGACGACGACGGTGCGGCCGACGGCGGCGAAGAGGCTTTCGGCGAGGGCCATGTGCTGGGGCTGGACGAAGCGGCCGCGGCAGAGGGCGGAGATGCCGGCTCCCAGCATGGAGGGAGTGTTGGGCATGGCGCGGATGACGGGAAGCTCCTCGACGGCGGCGTGCTCGATGGCCTCGGTGCGAACGGAGGCGGCAAAGGAGATGAGGAGCTTGTCGGAGGTGAGCGCGGGGCGGATTTCCTCGACGAGCGCGGGGACCTGGAACGGCTTCACGCCGATGAGAATGACGTCGGCTTTCGACGCGGTGGCGACGTTGTCGGTGGAGACGTCGATGCCCCACTGCGCGGCGAGGACCTGGGCGCGGTCGGCGTGAGCGACGGTGGCAGAAAGGCGTTCGGGGGCGAGGATTTGCTGCTTGAGGAAAGCCTGGAGAAGGATGCCGCCCATTTTGCCGGCGCCGAGGACGGCGACGCGGGAGTTCGCTAGATCGGACATGAAGACAGGATAGCGTCTTCGGTAGACGGGAAAGTGAGTCAGCGAGCCAGCCGAGTAATGGCGGCTCGATTGGGGCGCTCCCGCGTTACTTCAATCCCACACATCGCCAGGTTCGAAGATATGTGGCGCCTGGCCCCCGCTTTTTGCTTGCTCAAGGCGCGGTTGGTTGCGCAACGATTTGAACGTCTCCATAGTACAAGTGAACCATGCTTCTGATGGGGACTTGTTTGCCCTGGACGTAACCGGACTTGTACACGGAATTGAGCAGAGAATCGACGGCGGGCTTTTCCAGTTCTGGCCGTTCGCAATGCAGGACCTGAGGATCGGACGCATGCCCGTTTTTGTCGATGGTGATCGTGAGAACGCAGGCGCTGCTTCCTGCGTGGATAAAGGCCATGACCCCGTACCCCTCGTCGGCAAACCGGATCACCCTGGGCGCCGTCGCCCTTCTGGTGAGCGGGTAAATCCCGTCGGCTCCCGGTTCCGATTCGCCTGCCTGCGTCGCGACAAAGTCAGGATGAATGGCCGTTCCAATCAGGCGATGGGCAGCGGTATTGCTCATGTGCCGACCGTGGCCATAGTGAGTCATCATCCACTGGGTGTCCATGATGAGGACCGGCGCCAGAAGGCCGAGCGGCATGAACAGAAGCATTGGCGACATCGCAGGAGCCTGCGCTCCATCCCATCCGCGGTACCCCAGAATGACTGGCATGGCCACGGCAATCGGCTTTCCTGCCTGGGTCATGGCAGGCTCGAATCGGTACTGACTGGCTGCCTTCAGACTGCTGTCCGCAAAGGCAGGATCGGTGCGGTGGAGAATGCGGGTGTCTTGCGGATCGCCCTCGGTATCGATAACCAGCGAGACCGAACAGATGCCATCGATCCCTTCGACTTTGGCCTCATCGGGGTATTCCGGGTGCGCACTCTGAATGAGTTTCGGAGGGAGGATTTTCTCCGCTGCCCACCGCTCGATCGGCGGCGGCGCATCCTTGGGGGGGAGTTGCTGAGCCTGGGCCGTAAGTGCTGCCAGGCAGAAGAACAAGGCAAAGCAGAAACAGGTGCGCAGCATTGCGTCCATCCAGTGCTACGGGAAGTGCGATTCGAGCAGCGTTCCAGTTTATCGTTTTCGGAATGATCCGCAAGGAACCAGAAGTAACGTTCGGGCAGCAGAGATATTACAGCTCCGATTTCAATCAATGTGCAGCCGTCTGGCTTTGGATCCAGGCGGTGATGCGCTGATCGAGAACGTCCATGGGCAGGGCGCCGGAGTCGACGACCTGATCGTCGAAGGTGCGGATGTCGAATTTGGGGCCGAGGGTTTTTTGCGCCTGGGCGCGGAGCTCGAGAATCTTCAGCTGGCCGATTTTGTAGCCGAGAGCCTGGGCGGGCCAGGCGACGTAGCGGTCGCATTCCGCGTTGATGGTGGCGTCGGACAGGCCGGAGTGGGCGTGGAAGTAGTCGACCATTTGCTGGCGGGTCCAGTGCTGGGAATGGACGCCGGTGTCGACGACCAGGCGGATAGCGCGGACGATGTCGCCTTCCAGACGGCCGTAGTCGGAGTACGGATCCTGGTAGAGGCCGACGTCTTTGCCGAGCTGCTCGGCGTAGAGTCCCCAGCCTTCGGTGTAGGCGGTGTAGTGGAGGTATTTGCGGAAGGTGGGCAGGCCGGTGAGCTCCTGAGCGATGGAGATCTGGAGGTGATGGCCGGGCAGTCCCTCGTGGTAGGCGATGGCCTCAACATCGGCGAGCGAGGTGTGCTCGTAGTCGTTGGTATTGACGAAGACGGTCCCCGGGCGGGAGCCATCGGGCGTGCCCTCTTCGTAGTACGCTTCGGCCTGATCTTTGGCCATGTAAGCAGGGACGGCCTCGACGACCAGCGGCGCTTTGGGCAGGCGGGTGAAGAGGTCGGGGAGTTTGGGGCGCATCTTGTCGAGGTCGGCGCGGTAAGCCTCGAGCAGGGCGTCGGCGCTGGCGGGATGGAGGCGGGGATTCGCTGCGATGGCAGCGCGGAGAGCGGCGATGGTGGGATAGCCGAGCTTCTTCGCGATGACCAGCATCGCAGCTTCATCCTGCGCGACCTGGTCGAGGCC
>JBAUGH010000059.1:0-3560 GCA_049679565.1 Acidobacteriaceae bacterium | reverse complement strand
CCTTCATCCCGTAGGTGCGGATGGTGGTGCCCATGGCGCCATCGATAATGGCGATGCGCTGATCGAGAATCGTGCGAAGAGGGTGCTGTCGGTTGATGGTCATGTCCCCGTGCCGCCTGGGAGCGGCAAGAAATGCCAGGAATCAAAGGAGTTCCGGCGTTTAGCTGCTTTGATGGTATCGAATCGGCGCTGGATTCCGAATCCTGCTCCTGCGGGTTGCAGTTCCGGGCATTGAACTCGCGATTCTCCGCGCCGAATGGGTTCAGGGTTTTGCGTTGGGCTCGATCAGGCTCACGCCCCGCGAGGGATCCCTTTTCTTCTGCAGCGTGGCGGGATCGGCGGTCACAAAGACTTCGAGCAGCGGATTCACGTGGGCATCGAGGATGTGGCCGCCGCGCGTCGTTCCGTCAGGCAGAGCGACCACGCAGTGCATGTGGACCCGGGGTTCGCCGTCGAGCAGGGCGATGTCGCCGATGAGCGAGGCTACTTCGACCTGCTGGTCGATGGGGATCACGCGGAACATCTTTTTGTCCAGATCGAACCAGGCGAGCTTCGCGTCGCTGGATCCACCGATGGCGGTGAAGTGCGCGCTCTGGATGTGGTATTTCTCAGCGAACTCGGTCAGGCCCGCGAAGGGCTCGTCCCCGGGGCGAAAGATGACCGCGTAGTCCTTTTGGCCATTCGCATCGCTGAGCTGCTTCACCTGCATGCCGGGCGCCGATCCGTGCGGACCCGCTTCGGAGGGAGGCACATGCTGTGGCGCGGATTGGGCAAGCCCGGATAGCGGGCAGGCGATCGACAAAGCCGCCAGACAGGCTGGGACAAGAAGGGATTTCATTCGCATCACCTGCGTTTATGGATACGGCAGTGCCGCAGCGGTTTCGAATTGCCGAGCTACTTCACCGAATCGGAGGTGGCCTCGACACCGGGCAGGCCGACGCCGGGCACCAGCATGTCTTCCTTGCGCATGACCAGGTTCGTGGCATTCAGGCTGGCTAGCTCGAAGCCATGACCATGGGTGATGGCGTCGGTGGGACAGGCTTCAACGCAGTAGCCACAGAAGATGCAGCGGTTGTAGTCGATGTTGTAGATCTTGGCGTAGCGTTCGGAGCTGGAGATGCGCTTCTCGGCGGTATTTTCGGCGGCCTCGATGTAAATGCAGTTCGAGGGGCAGGCCGCCGCGCAGAGGAAGCAGGCCACGCACTTCTCGAGGCCGTTCTCGTCGCGCTGGAGAACGTGGGCGCCGCGGAAGCGCTCCTGCAGAACCGCGCCGCGCGTCGGGCCCTTGCCGTCGGGGTAATTCTCCACTTCCGTAGGCTGGAACATCTCGCGGAAGGTGATGCTCATGCCTTTGGCTATTGCGGCCGCGTTGCGCACAATCGACATACCTTCAGTATACGAAACGGGCGGGATTCTTCACCGTTACCAACGCATCCGGCCAGCCGGAAGCAGTGTTGAACTGTCCTCTCGCCGTGCTATGCTCGGGGCGAGCCGAACGATGCGCCGCGCCTTCGACATCCCGAACGTTCCCAGCCAGCGAAGCTGGAACGGTTCTTTTGCGCGTGCGATCGCTCCCCGCCGCTACTTCCGCACGCTTCCCACGCGTACGCGACCGAGTCTCTTCGGCAGCGACTAGTCACCGTTGCCCGCGACGCCCCCTGTGACGTGCGTCGTGTCCGAAGATGACCTCCTCTCTCAATCGGCCCCCGCCCCCCCGGGCGCAGCGCGCGCACCCCAACCTCAGGAGAGATCATGACCGTCGCATCCGATGTTCTCAGTCAATTCGGCCCCAAACTCAGGACTGCTTTGCCCGGCCCGAACGCGCGGCGCGTTGTGGGAGCCGATGACGAGCTGATTTCGCCCAGCTACACCCGGTCCTATCCGCTGGTGGCCAGGCGCGGGCGCGGGGTGCGGGTGGAAGACGTGGACGGCAACGAATTCCTCGACTTCGCCGCCGGGATCGCTGTGGTTTCTACCGGGCATTGCCACCCGGAAGTGGTGGCGGCGATTCAGAAGCAGGCCGGCGAGCTGATCCACATGTCCGGCACGGATTTCTACTACGAGAGCCTGGTGACGCTTTCCCGGCGGCTGTCGGCGATTGCGCCGATGCCCGGGCCGCACCGCTTCTACTACGGCAACTCGGGCGCGGAGGCGATCGAATGCGCGCTCAAGGTGGCGAGGTATCACACCGGGCGGCAGAACATCATCGCGTTTCTGGGCGCCTTTCACGGACGGACGATGGGGGCGCTGTCGCTGACCGCCTCGAAGCCGCAGCAGAAGAGGCGCTTCGCTCCGCTGGTGCCCGGGGTGACGCATGTGCGCTATCCCTATGCGTATCGCGGGTGCAGCGGCGGCCCGCAGGAGGAAGAGGCGTTTGCGCTGGGGTGCGCGCGCTATATCGAGGACAAGCTGTTCCACACGGTCCTGCCGCCGGAAGAAGTGGCGGCGATCTTCGTGGAGCCGATCCAGGGCGAGGGCGGTTATGTCGTGGCGCCGACGATCTTTATGCAGGAACTGCGGCGAATCTGCGACAAGCATGGCATTTTGCTGGTGGCCGATGAGGTGCAGTCGGGCGCGGGGCGGACGGGCAAGTGGTGGGCGATCGAGCATACGGGCGTCGAGCCGGACATCGTCTGCATGGCCAAGGGGATTGCGTCGGGGATGCCGCTGGGCGTCTGCATGACCCGGGCGGGCATTATGGACTGGAAGCCGGGATCCCATGCTTCGACGTTTGGGGGGAATCCGGTGTGCATTGCGGCGGCGCTGGCAACGCTGGATGTGCTGGAGCAGGAAGGTTTGACGAATGCCACTCGGCAGGGCGAGCGGATGTTCGAGCGGCTGAAGGGATGGCCGGGGAAGCATCCGTCGATCGGTGAGGTTCGGGGGCGGGGGCTGATGATCGGGCTCGAGATCGTGAAGGATCAGGCGACCCGGGAAGCGGCTCCGGCGCTGCGGGAGCGGATTGTGGAGCTGGCCTTCGAGCGGGGCCTGCTGATCCTCGGCTGCGGGGAGAATTCGATCCGGCTGGCGCCTCCGCTGATCGTCCGGGAGCAGGAAGTGGACGTAGCGCTGGACCTGCTGGAGGAGTGCGTGGGGCTGGCGGAGACGGGGCGGTAAAGGGGGGAACCCCCTGGGGGGGTACCCGCAAGTCGTTGAAAACAGGGCTGAGGCTGGGGCAATAATATACGTGACTAATGGTCAAGAGAAAGTCTAGGGTGTTTGATGGAATGCGAAGATGGCGATTTTTCGGCCAGCCTCATGGGGATGCTGGACTCTATGGATCGTCCTTGCGGGTCAGGAGAACAGCAGGTGTTTCATTGCACCCTAGATGACATTGGAACCTGCGAGGCGGATGGCATCCGCGGATGCGTCGGTTACGTTGCTGACAAAAAGCAGTGGGACCGGTTCAACTATAAGTGGGACGTTGCGCTCAGCGGTTACGGACTCAACTACCTCCACACTTCCCACTTCCTGCACAGAGTTGACCGCGTTGGCGAGCCGTCCCGAAGCGACCTGGAAGATTTTCAAATGCTGGAGCCATTCCTTAATGTGGTCCGGCA
>JBAUGH010000058.1:0-9864 GCA_049679565.1 Acidobacteriaceae bacterium | reverse complement strand
GCCGCGGGTGTTGCCTTTTTCGGTGACTTCCAGGAGGGAGGATTCGGCGGCGTTCAGGATCTCGAGCGCGTCCTCGCTCTGATCGGCGGCGCGGGTGATGGAGGCCGAGCAGATGTTGATGAGCTGGCGGAGGAGGGACTTGTCCTTGACGATACGGACGTACTCTTCGATGGAGAGACGCCGGGGCAGACCCTCGGTGAGGGAGGCGAGCCAGGCGACGCCGCCGACCGATTCGATCTCCTTGCGGCGGGCCAGCTCTTCGCTGAGGGTGACGATGTCGACGACGCGGTTGCGGTCGATGAGCTCGCCCATGCGGGCGAAGACGCGCTGATGGGCGGTGAGCGCGAAGTCTTCGGCGCGGAGGGTGCTGGCAGCCTCGCTGTAGGCGTGGTTATCCAGCAGAATTGCGCCGAGGATAGTGCGCTCGGCGTCGAGCGAAGCGGGGAGACCGCGCTCGAATTCTATTTCAGAAGCAGCAGCCATGTCTCAAACGAGTGTAGGACGGATTCGGGTCAGTGACGCCGCTGTGAATATTGAGAAGAACGGGTCCGGCTTGTGAAAAACCGGGGACCGGATGACGGTTCCGGTGGCCTTCCGGGGGGTTGAACGTCTATCATGAAGATACTCACCCGGGAATGTGAGTTGTTGCTTATGCGTTTAAAGCCGGTGTTTCTTTTTGTGTTTGCGCTGGGTTGCACGGTTTCTTTGCGTGCGCAGCAGGCAGAGTCGGTGGCGCCCGGTCAGCCCGAGCCTCCGGAAGTGAAGCAGTTCCAGACGCTGGAAGACCAGTGGAGCACGGCGGTCGTGAAGAACGATCAGTACACGCTGGAGTATCTGCTGTCGCCGGTGATGGTCGATATCTCGGCGAACGGCGATGTGACGACGCGCAACCAGCAGATCGCGCTGCTTTTCCAGAAGGACGAGGATCCGGTAAGCCTGCAGCAGCGCGTAGTGAGCGTGCGCACGTTCGGCGACACGGCTGTGGTGAGCGGAACGTATATCGTCAAATTCCGCACCAATAGCGGCGATCGCGAGGAGCGCGGAATTTTCACCCACGTGTACAACCGATCGCACGATCACTGGGCTTGTGTGAACGCGCAGCGGACCGCCGTAGTGGACCTGGCGCCGGGAAAGAAGAGCGGGCAGCGCCGGAGCGATGCCACGGAGCCGTTCCATATTCCGTTCTTCTATAAGGGAGCTCAACCCACGGAGACGGCGTCAGGCCAGCCAAAGAACACGCCTCCCAATTAGAGGCGTGGCCGCGCGGCCGGCCGCAGACGATGACAGCCACTCGACCCACATGGGCTGAAATTTCGCGCAGGAACCTTCTCCATAATTACCAATGGCTGGGCGAACGGGCTGGTTCGCAGACGGAACTGCTGGCCGTAGTGAAGGCAAACGCGTACGGGCATGGCCTGGAGGGCTGCGCTCAGGCGTTGGTGGATGCGGGGGCGTCGTGGCTGGGCGTCACGTGCACGGAAGAAGGCGTCGCGTTGCGGCAATTCTGCCCGGAGGCGCGCATCCTGATCATGACCGGGCTGTGGCAGGGGGAGGCGGACGCAGCGGTGGAGCATCGCCTGACACCGGTGGTGTGGGAGCCTCAGCATCTGAGCTGGCTGAAGTCAGCAGCGCAGATGCGAAATATGGGAGCGGGACAATACCCTGTGCATCTGGAAATCGATACGGGCATGTCGCGGCAGGGTGTGCAGCCGGCTCAACTGGACAGGTTGTTGGAACAGTTTGCAGGGGAATCGCCGCTGCGGCTGGAAGCGGTGATGACGCACTTTCACTCGCCTGACAACCCGGAAGCGACGGAGGAGCAGGAGCAGGAGTTGGCTCGGGCTGCCGAAGCGGTAGTGCGATGCGGATTGCGGCCGGACTACCTGAGCGCGGGCAGCTCGGGGGCGGGACTTCGTCAGGAGGCGAGTTTCGTTACGGAGTTGGCGATGCGGATGGGTGCAAAGAGGATGCAGCGCCCGGGAATCGCTCTGTATGGTTATGCACCGAGTGCGGAGAGCCAGACTCAGCTTCTGCCGGTGCTGAGCTGGAAGACGAGGGTGGTATCTCTGCGGGAGATCGAACCTGGAGATTCGGTGGGATACGATGCGACGTTCACCGCACGTCGCAAGACCCGGCTGGGCTTGCTGCCGGTGGGTTATGCCGACGGGCTGAATCGGCTGCTGTCGAATCAGGGCTGGGTGCTGGTGCGGGGGCAGCGGGCGCCGATCGTCGGCCGCATCTCGATGGATCACGCGGTGGCGGACGTAACCGGCATCGCCGGCGTGGAAAAGGGCGACGAGGTAATTCTGATCGGCGAGCAGGGCAATGAGAAAGTGACCGCGGCGGACATGGCGCGGCTATGTGGGACGATTGCCTACGAAGTCCTGTGCGGAATTGGGGCGCGCGTGCCCCGGATTTGGGTGGACTAGCGAGTACGATGCTGGGAAATCTTTATAGCCGGTGGATGGTTGCGTGGGAAACAGCGCTGACAACGCGCGACGAGAACCGTGTGGTGCGGCCGCTGGAGTGGGGGTTTGAGTGGCTGGAGGACTTCGTCAACGCGGCCGGACTGCGGTCCGCGGTCGATGGAGCGGAGCGCGATCCAGCAGCGGCTGAGGCGGCGATGATCGCCGTCAACGAAGCCATCATCCGCAACAGCGACGCCTTCTTCCGTTATGAGCGGCCGGCGGATTTTCATCTGGAGGAACGGGCGCCTCAGTTGTTCCCGACCAACGTGCGGCCGGAGACGCTGCGCCGCGATGCACACCTGAAGCGCCTCGCGCAGCAAGGCAGGCTGAAGAAGGCGCAGTTCCTGCGGTTTACGTCGCCGGTGCGTACGCCGTATCCGGAAAACGATCAGGTGAATGCCCGGTGGTATCCCGCATTGGAAGAGAAGATGCAGGGCAAGCCGCGGCAGGCGATTATCGTGATGCCGCAATGGAACGCAGATGGGTTCAGCCACAATGCTCTGTGCTCGCTGTTCAATCGCTTTGGGATCTCGGCGCTGCGACTGAGCAAGCCGTTCCACGATGTTCGCCGGCCGGTGGAGATCGAGCGGTCGGATTATGCGGTGAGCTCGAATATCGGCCGAACGATTGCGGCGTGCCGCCAGGCAGTGGTGGATGTGCGCTGCTGCGTGGACTGGCTGGAGTCGCAGGGCTACGAGCAATTTGGAATTTTAGGCACAAGCCTGGGATCCTGCTATGCATTTATCGCCAGCGCCCACGACCAGCGGCTGCGGGTGAACGTCTTCAATCACGCATCGATGACCTTTGGCGACGTGGTGTGGACGGGGCAGAGCACGCGGCATATCCGCGCGGCGTTTGAGCAGGCGGGCATCGCCGCTCATCCAGCCGCGCCGGCGAATGGCGAGTCCGCAGCCCTGACCCAGGAGCATTTGCACGGGCTGTGGAGCAGCATCAGTCCGGCATTTTACATGCGGCAATTCGCAGCGCATGCGAAGAAAGTGCTGGTGGTTTACGCGCGTTACGATCTGACATTTCTGCCGGAGTATTCCGAGCAGGTGGTGCGGAACTTCGAGCGGCTTGGCATCGATTTTGTCGCGAAGGTGCTGCCGTGCGGGCACTATACGACCGGCGAGTTTCCCTACAAATTCATCGACGGCTGGCATCTGGGATCGTTCGTGTATACGGCCTTCCGGGATATAAGAGCGGAGCGGGCGGGACCGGTTGCGAGCGGCGTGCAGGCGAAGGAAGCTGAGATTGCGGAGCGCTAGTCTGAGCTTTCCAGATGCACAGAGGCCATGGCGAGAGCGGCTGTGTGGGTGAGCGAAAGTGAGACATGGCGGACGCCGAGTTGTCCGGCAATGGCACGGGCTCGGCCGCTGAGATGCAGTGTGGGACGCTGCCCGGGCGCGCGGCGGACTTCCAGTTCCTTCCAGGAGACTCCGTGCTGGATGCCGGTGCCGAGCGCCTTCGCGGCTGCCTCTTTGGCGGCAAAGCGGGCCGCGAAACTCTCCGCGGAAGCGGCTCTTGCGCGGCAATACGCGATCTCATCATCGGTAAAGATACGCCGCAGGAAGCGATCGCCGTAGCGTTCGATGGACTGCGCAATGCGCGGTACCTCGATGAGATCGATTCCCGTGCCCAGCAGCATGTCGCAACAGTAGCACAGGGAAGAAATCTTTAGCTCCGCCGGCGAAAACCGGAGGTGATGGAGTGGGCCGGGTGATCCGATGCAGGGAGTGTGCACGACATCTGCGAACCGATCCGGCCAATGAAGGGGTGGGACCTGAATCTCACGGCGTCGTGCACGGAAGAAGCTCCGCGCACGGTACGTTTTCTGACGGGAGCCGTGATGGCGTGCGGCGGCTATGTGCTGTCGCGGCGCTTCGACGCGGGCGAGAGCGCGGCCATCGAATTTGAATTCGTACGCGCCACCTGCGTGGAGATGTACAGCGTGATGATCGCCTCCGGCCTGGAGCTGAGCGCTCAGTCGCATCGAGTGATGGCAACCCTGTGCCAGTGCACGCGCGAAACG
This sequence comes from Acidobacteriaceae bacterium, assembly GCA_049679565.1. Lineage (GTDB taxonomy): Bacteria > Acidobacteriota > Terriglobia > Terriglobales > Acidobacteriaceae > Palsa-343. The sequence continues at coordinate 5,364 of JBAUGH010000058.1, read as the reverse complement.
CTGGAGGTCACGGCCGGAGACCCGGTGCGGGTGGAGTTAACGATACGCAAAGGCAGCTCCGCTCCGTGCCGTGAGACGGATGGTTCGGCGGGACCGCCCCGGGCCGCTTAGGAGGGTCGATTGGCCGCCTCCGTGTGCATCAGGTTTTTTTCGGCGCCGCCGCCTCTCGCGCCCGTATGATGGGCTGTCATGGAGCGCTGGGACACCCTCATCGTGGGGGCCGGCCCTGCCGGCTGCGCCGCTGCGTTCGATCTGGCCGCGGCTGGGAGAACTGTTCTCCTCCTCGATAAGGCCGAATTCCCGCGGCCCAAGGCGTGCGCTGGCGGGCTGACACGGAAGTCGCTGCGCGCTTCTGCGTTATTCGGTAGCGCCCATCGTTCGCGCCACGGTTTCCGCAATCGTCGTGGAGAGCCAGCGCGGCCAGGCCGCAACGCTGTCGAGCCGGTCGTCCATTTGCGCCATGACGGTGCGCGAGGAACTGGACGCCTTTTGTCTGGAGAAGACGTTGGCTGCCGGGGCGCAATTTGGGCGCATTGGCACGGTCACTGCGGTGGAAGAGAGCCCCGAAGAGGTTGTGGTTCGCACGATGGAGGGCAGCTTTCGAGGACACTTCCTGGTCGGCGCCGATGGCGCGAACAGCCGCATACGCCAGCTGGTAGCGGGCGACGGGCCGGTATGGTTCCGGCGTGGATTTGCCCTGGAAGCCGAGGTGCGACCCCGCGACAGCAGCGGCTCCGAGCTGATTTTCGATCTGGCGCCGGTGCGTCGCGGTTACGGCTGGATCTTCCCCAAGCGCGATCATCTCAACGTTGGCCTGTATACCACGTTGTCGGAAGAGAAGCTGCATCGCCAGGGTCTGATGGCCTACATCGGCGAGCGATTTGCCGATGCGCGGGCAGGCAATGTGACGGGACAGTATTTGGGCTTCGGCGCCGAAGAGGCTCCTCCGACTCACGGCCGAGTGTTTCTCGCAGGCGATGCCGGAGGATTTGCCGATCCGCTGACGGGTGAAGGGATTTATGGAGCGATTGCCAGCGGGCAGGCAGCCGCAGCGGCGATTGACGCGAATCTGCGAGGTGGTCCGGCAGCCGATGGCGTTTTCACCGCGCTGACCGCGCGGTTGCGGCAGGACCTGCGGCTTTCCGCTTCCGGGGCGCGGTGGTTCTATGCGAATCCGGACATGGGATTCCGCGCGCTGACGGCGCCGTTATTTCGCGGGGCGGTGGTCAACGCGTATGCGAACGGAACGAAAATCGCCGCGCTGGCGAATGCGGTGCGACGGTTCGCACGAACGTTCGCCAGGAGCGCGTAAGCCAAACGATCGAGTTATCTTTAGGTCCTCTGAAGGACGCGCGCACGCAGGGTTTGCTGGTAAGATACATTTTCGGACGGATCGAGCGACAACCTGCGCAAGCGAACGCCGCCCCAGAGCGAGCCATTGCGCATCAGAAGGGCGCAATACGGGCTATCGGCACGCGCCCTGCATCCGCATCATTACCTCCGGCATCCACGAAGTCTCACGCGAAGCACATGCAATCCACCATTCGGGAGCACGGCGCGCGAGCGACTCGGCTGAGTCCTGTGCTGATACCCTGGCTGTTCGCCGTGTGCGCTGCGCCTGCATGGGCCGATCTGCCGCAGAGGACGCCGAGCATTTTTGCTCCGGCCTCCACTCCCGCTCACGCTATCTTTCAGCTCTCCCTGTTCGTCCTGTCGATTACCGGCGGCATCTTTGTGGTCGTGGCGGGATTGCTGGCGTGGGCGCTGATCCGGTATCGCGCGCGGGCAGGCGATGAAAACAGCGAGCCGGCGCAAATCTACGGCAGCATCCAGGTGGAGCTGGCGTGGACGGTAATTCCGATTTTGATCGTCGTGGTGTTGTTTCTGACCACGGCGCGCATCATTTTCGCGATCCAGGATGCTCCTGCGCCGAAGGATGCTCTCGATGTCACGGTGATCGGCCATCAGTACTGGTGGGAATTTCGCTATCCGAAGCTGGGGATCGTTACGGCCAACGAGCTGCACGTGCCGGTGAACGCGCCGACCTATCTGCATCTGCTCTCCGCCGATGTGGACCACAGCTTTTGGGTGCCGCAGCTTGCGGGGAAAACGGACCTGATCCCCAACCATCCCAACGAGACGTGGATCGAGCCGGAGCACACCGGCCTTTATCTGGGGCAGTGTGCCCAATTCTGCGGCCTTGATCACGCCAAGATGCTGCTGCGCGTCTATGTTGAGACGCCCGAGCAGTTCCAGGCATGGGTGAGGGAGCAGCAGCAGCCGGGGGAACAGGATCCGGCGGTTGCCGCAGGGCGGCACGTTTTTGAAACCGAAGCATGCACGAATTGTCACCGGATTGCGGGCACCTCGGCGGAGGGCACCTTTGGCCCCGACCTGACCCACCTGGCGAGCCGCGCCACGATAGCATCGGGTGCGGCCATGAATACTCCGCAAAACCTTCGCGACTGGATTCAGGACCCCGATCATTTCAAGCCGGGCGTCCTGATGCCGGCCATGCAGCTCAATGAAGGAGATATCGACGAGCTGGTGGCGTATCTCGACACGCTTCACTGAACCGCTTCACGGAACCCAGGCAGGACGACGATGGCCGACCCGACCTATCCGATTGGAGGCACCCTCGACATAACGCCGCCCCAGCGATCGCCTTCGCTGGCGCTGGAGTGGCTGCACGGCTGGGTCGTCACGGTGGACCACAAACGGCTGGGCATTCTGTATGTGGTCTACGGGATCTTCTTTCTGCTGGTGGGGGGCGTGGAAGCGATCGCCATCCGCATTCAGCTGGCATTCCCCAACAACCACTTTCTTTCGCCCGAGGTTTACAACGAGCTGTTCACCATGCACGGCACGACCATGGTGTTCCTGGTGGGCATGACGATTCTGTTCGGGTTCGGCAACTACCTGGTGCCGCTGATGATCGGTGCGCGGGACATGGCGTTTCCGAGACTGAACGCCTTCAGCTTCTGGATGACGGCGTTCGGCGGCCTGCTGCTGTATTACAGCTTCATCGGCGGATTCGGTCTTTATGGCATGGGCGCGGCGCCGGACGTAGGCTGGTGGGCGTATGCGCCGCTGACCGCAAAGGCATTCTCGCCGGGGCACGCGACGGACTACTGGGCGCTGGCATTGATCGTGGCTGGATTCGGGACCCTGGGCACGGCGATCAACATCATCGCGACCGTGCTTTCCATGCGCTGCCGGGGCATGTCGCTGCTGCGGCTGCCGCTCTTCGTCTGGCTGATGCTGGTGACCAGCGCGCTGACCCTGATCACCATTACGCCGCTGACCGCCGCTCAGATCATGCTGCTGATCGACCGCTATCTGGGCGGGCATTTCTTCGACACCCAGGCCGGCGGATCGGCGACGATCTGGATGCACTTTTTCTGGATTTTCGGGCACCCTGAGGTTTACGTGCTGGTGCTGCCGGTCTTTGGCGTGGCGAGCGAGATCATACCGGTGTTTTCGCGCAAGGCCATTTTTGGCTATCCGGCGATGGTAGCGGCCTCGGTGGGAATCGGCTTCGTCAGTCTGGGCGTGTGGGCGCACCACATGTTCACCGTCGGCATGACCTCGGTGGGCAACTCCTTTTTCGTGCTGTCCACGATGCTGGTGGGCATTCCCACCGGGATCAAAATCTTCAACTGGGTGGCGACGATCTGGGGCGGCAAGATCCGCTTTGCCACGCCCATGCTCTTCTGCGTCGCGTTTCTCTTCCAGTTCCTGATCGCGGGTCTGACGGGGATCATGCTGTCCAGTGCACCGTGGGACTGGCAGCTCCACAATTCATATTTCGTGATTGCCCACTTCCACTACGTGCTGGTGGGAGCGATTGTCTTCAATATCTTTGCGGCTATCTACTACTGGTATCCGAAGGTGACCGGCAGGATGATGAGCGAGACGCTGGGGAAATGGCATTTCTGGCTGTTCCTGATCGGCTTTCACGTCACCTTCGACACGATGCACATCGTCGGCGTGCTGGGCATGCCGCGGTCCATCTATACGTTCGAGCCGGACCGGGGATGGAACACGCTGAACTTCATCATTTCGGTGGGCGGTTTCATTCAGGGCATCGCGGTACTGCTGTTCGCGTGGAATCTGATTCACTCGTATTTCCGCGGCAAAGAGGCAGGCAACGATCCGTGGGATGCGTGGACGCTGGAATGGGCGGTACCCTCGCCGCCGCCGGTGTATAACTTCGCGGTCGACCCGGCGGTCAACAGCCGGCGGCCTCTGTGGGATCTGAAACACCCTGAAGATCCGGACTGGAAGTACGAGTCATGAGCGCGATTCCTGTATCTCCGGCTGACGTGCAGTGGACTCTGCCTTCGCGCGGGCGAGTCGCGATGCTTTCGCTCATCATCGGCGAAAGCGCGATCTTCACCATATTTGTCGTCGCCTACATTTACTACATCGGTAAAAGCCTGAGCGGGCCAACGCCGCAGCAGGTTCTGGACATTCCGATCTTCAACACCATCTGTCTGCTCTCCAGCAGCGTGACCATCTGGCTGGCGGAGCGCGAGATTGAGCGGGGCCGGATGAAGGCCTTTGCGGCGTGGTGGGCGCTGACGATCGCGCTCGGCGTGGTGTTCATCGGCGGGACGGCACTGGAGTGGCACAAGCTGATTTACGTGGATGGGCTGACCATCCGGACGAATCTCTTTGGCACGACGTTCTACTCGCTGGTGGGGCTGCACGCGACGCATGTGATTGTGGGGCTTACAGGGCTGAGCGTGATCCTGCTGTTCACTCTCACCGGTCACGTTAAGCAGCGGCACTCGGAGCGCATCCAGGTGTTCGCGCTTTACTGGCATTTCGTCGATGCGGTGTGGGTAGTGGTGTTCACCGTGGTTTACATCATTGGACGCTGAAGGGCGAAAGGGCATGGGAGAGGCGGAGCACAAATCGAACCCGGCGCACAGCGGGAGCGTTCATCTGCCGGCGCCGACGTCCTGGCCCATCATTCTGGCATTCGGCTGCACGCTGGCTGCGGCGGGGCTGGTGACCAGCCTTTGGGTGAGCGCCTTCGGCGCTGTCCTGATGGTTTCCGGCTGCGTGGGATGGTTCCGACAGGTGCTGCCGCATGAAGCGCACGAGGACATTCCCGTGAGGGTACAGCCGGTCACCATCGCCACCACGCGGCGGGTGGTGCAGCGCATCGAGATCGGACCGGAACATCGCGCCCATCTTCCGGTCGAAACCTATCCCATTATCAGCGGCCTGAAGGGTGGCATTGCCGGTGGGGTCGCGATGGTGTTTCCAGCGCTGCTGTACGGGCTGATTGCGCAGCACAGCATCTGGTATCCGGTGAACCTGCTGGGCGGCGCGGGTGTTGGGCCTTCACAGCAC
>JBAUGH010000057.1:0-2513 GCA_049679565.1 Acidobacteriaceae bacterium | reverse complement strand
CCTGTATCCTTTCCCCTACCCCGCAGTCGGCCCCGTCTCCGGAGGTGAATCCATGCTGCTGCTCTGCGCGTTTCTCGTCGGCATCGCCGCCGGCCTGCGCTCCTTTATGGCTCCGGCCGTCACCAGCTGGTGTGCGCATCTGGGCATTCTCGTCGTTGCCGGAACACCGCTCGCCTGGATGGGCAGCCGCACCGCGGTCATCGTCCTCACCCTCCTCGCCCTCGTCGAACTCATCATGGACAAGCTCCCCTCCACCCCCAGCCGCAAGACCCCGCCCGGATTCATCGCCCGTATCGTCACCGGCGCACTGTGCGGCGCCACCCTGGGAGCCGCCGGCCATGCGCTCGGGGCCAGCGTTGTCGCCGGCGTCGCTTGCGGGATCGTTGGCGCCGTCGCCGGAACCTTCGGCGGAGCGGTCGTCCGGGCCAAACTCGCCGCCGCCTTCCATCGCGACTTCCCCGCCGCGCTCCTCGAAGACGCCGCCGCCATCCTGATCGCGGTCTTCGCTATCCTGAAACTGCGATGAAGTTCACCTTCGATGCCATCGTCGTCGGCGCCGGCCAGGCAGGACCGCCGCTGGTCCGCCGCCTCACCGCAGCAGGACGCAAAGTCGCCATGGTCGAGCGCAAGCTGTTCGGCGGCACCTGTGTCAACAACGGCTGCACTCCCACCAAAGCCTGGGTTGCCAGCGCCCACGCCGCGCACCTTGCCCGCCGCGGCCCCGACTTCGGCGTCGGCAGCGGCCCGGTCATCGTCGATATGCGGGCGGTGAAGGCGCGCAAAGACGCGATCATCGAGAAGGCGCGCAGCGGCGTCGAAAAGAGTCTGCGCGACAACAGAAGCTGCACCGTCTTCACCGGAACCGCCGCCTTCGCCTCGGCCACCACGATGCGGGTCGGCGACGATCTGCTCGAAGCGCCGCAAATCTTTCTTAATGTCGGCGCTCGCCCCCGGATTCCCAATATGCCTGGCGTGGACTCCGTGCCCTTCCTCACCAGCACGACCATCCTCGACCTCGAAGAGCTGCCCGCAGCCCTGGTCGTCATCGGAGGCGGCTACGTCGGGCTCGAGTTCGCGCAGATGTTTCGCCGCTTCGGCTCGAGGGTCACGGTCATCGACAGAAATCCCCGACTGGCCGCTGCGGAAGACGAGGACGCCTCCCGCGTCATCCACGACGTCTTCGCCTCGGAAGAGATCGCCATGCGCACCAGCGCCAACTGCATTCATCTGGAGAAGAGCGGCAGCGGTATCCGGGCCGGCGTCGACTGCGAAGAAGGCGCGCCCCACGTCGACGGCTCGCACGTGCTGCTCGCGGTCGGACGCGTGCCCAACACCGATGACCTCAACCTTGCCGGCGCCGGCCTTACGCCTGACGAGCGCGGCTTCATTCCGGTCGACGACCAGCTGCGCACCGCCGTCCCCGGCATCTACGCTATCGGCGACTGCAACGGACGGGGCGCGTTTACCCATACGTCCTACAACGATTTCGAAATCGTCGCCGCAAATCTGCTGGACGGCGCTTCCCGGCGGGTCTCCGACCGCATCCCGGCACACGCGCTCTATACCGATCCGCCGCTCGCCGGCGTGGGCATGTCGGAAGCGGAGGTCCGCAAATCCGGCCGCCCCGCCCTCATCGGCTTTCGCCCCATGACGCGGGTGAGCCGCGCCATCGAAAAGGGAGAGACGTTCGGCTTCATTAAGGTTCTGGTCGATAAGGAAACGCAGCACATCCTCGGCGGCACGGTCTTCGGCACCGGCGGCGACGAGGCCGTCCACTGTATTCTCGCCGCCATGTACGCGCGCCAGCCGATCACGCTGCTCACCCACATGGTGGCCATTCACCCGAACGTCGCCGAGCTCATCCCCACTACGCTCGAAGACCTCAAGCCTCTCCAGTAGCCATGCTGCGGATTCCCTTCGACGAGCTCGCCTCCACTCTCGCCGGCGTCCTTACCCGCCTCGGTTTCTCGCCGGATCGCGCCCAGCTCTGCGCGCGCCTTTTCGCGGAGACCACCTGCGACGGGGTCTACTCGCACGGCGTCGAGCGCTTCCCCCGCTTCCTTGCCATGATTCGCAACGGTTCCGTCGACATTCAGGCAACGCCGGTTCTGGCGCACGCTGCGGGCTCGATCGAACGATGGGACGGCCGCCGCGGCCCCGGCAACCTCAACGCGTGGGCCTCGATGGACCGGGCTCTGGCGCTTGCCCGCGAGCATGGCACAGGCTGCGTCGCGCTGGCCAACACCAACCACTGGATGCGCGGCGGCAGCTACGGCTGGCAGGCGGCTGAAGCTGGATTTGCTGCGCTGTGCTGGACTAATACACTTCCCAACTTGCCGCCGTGGGGCGCGAGCTCGCCGGCGCTTGGCAACAACCCATTGGTGATTGCCATTCCACGAGTTACAGCGAACGGCGACACCGCGCCAATCGTGCTAGACATTGCGATGAGTCAGTTTTCGTATGGCACGCTGACGGCATATCGCGAGAAGGACGTGGAGCTGCCGGTGCCAGGA
>JBAUGH010000056.1:0-10801 GCA_049679565.1 Acidobacteriaceae bacterium | reverse complement strand
CCTGAGTTTTCCCAATCCGCCTTCCTGGCTACGCCGACCAGCTCGAGTGCGACGCCTCCGCTGCCGGAGCCGCCAGGATCATCTTCGCCGCCGGTCCCTCGCCCTCCCCAATCACCCGCAAAGCCTCCGGATCGCGCGCGGCCACATTCCATGCGTCGCGCACGTCGCGGATGCAGCCAATCGCCTCCCGCAGCCGCTCCCCCGAGTCCAGTCGCGAGCCTTCGAGACACAACGCAAAAATAGCGGTATAGAATTCCGCCAGCGCTTTCGCCGAGTCGCCGCCCACATCCATGCGCAGCCGCGATTGCAGATGCATCAGGATCTCCAGCACCCGCGCGATCGACCGGCGCCGTTCCGCCGCGTCCCGGTGCTCGATCGCGGCAATCGCCTGATAGAGAAAGCGAACCATCCCGTCGTACAGTGCGACAATCAGTTCCACCGGATTCATCCCGGCGATGGCCTGCTGCTGATAATTCATGCTCCTCCGCGGTTTCCCCGGTTATCCGCCCGGGTTCTCGTTATAGCCCGTGATCGCGCTGTACAGCTCGTTCACCGCCTGCATCTGCTCCGGAATCTCCTCGAGCGTGTAATTCGCTTCGTTCAGCTCCGTGGTCAGCTGGGTCTGTTGCGTGCTGATGCTGCTGTTCTCGTTCGTTATGTTCGTGTTCAGGGTCGATTCCTGGGACGAATCCTGCTGCAGGGCCAGATAAATCTCCCCACTCGGTCCGCTGTTACCCAGATTGCTCAGGGCCGTGGTGAGGTTTGCGCCGAACGAGGTGGTGCTGCTGTTCGGCTGAAAGAAATTCATCGCGTCCTGAAAATTACTGTCCAGCGCGCTGTCGAGCGTGCTGCCATCGAGGGTGAGGGTGCCGTCGCTGTTCGCGGTGATGCCCAGCTGGCTCAGGGACGTGATGGCGCCCGACGACTGCGTGAAGATCGTCGCATTCTGCAACTGCTCCTGCAGCATGGCCAGCGTCGAACTGCCATAGAGTGGTTCGGGATTGCCCGAGGAGTCGTCGCCTTCCTGGGTGGTCAGGTCCCCGGCAACCTTGTTGTAGGCGCTCACGAAGGAGCTCACCGCCGATTCGACATCGCTGTTGTTGTTCGTGATCTCCACCTGCACCGGTTCCGAATCGCTGGGAGCGTTGAGCAGTTGCATCGTCACGCCCGGAATCGCATCGGTCACCGTGTTGGACGAGCTGGTGGTCGGGATTCCGTCAACCGAAAGCTGCGCATCCTGGCCTTCCTGCGCCTGGCTGAATGCGACCGCGCTGCCGGTGGTGGAATCGGTGAGCGCCGGGCTGCCGGTGGTGCCGATGGTCACGCTGCCGCCCGCGCCGCTGGTGTCGCTCACCAGAGCCAGCTGCGGTCCGGTCGAACCGGTGACCACATTCGCCTCCACCCCGTAGTCGCCGGCGTTGATAGAGGAAGCCAGAGTGGCCAGCGTATTGTTCTGCGGAATCGTATTGCCGTTGCCGTCGATGGCTGTGCCGTCGGATATCGTGATCGTCTGCCCGTTCAGGGTCAGGCTGCCGGTCAGAGTGTCGTTCGCGCCCACCTCGCCGCTGGCATAGGAGTAGGTCTGGGCCAGCTGCCCGACCACGATCGTGTGACTGCCGGCTACCGCCGCCGAGGTGGCGCTGGTCAGCGCCACCACCGACGTGTCGGAGCTCGATCCTTCCTTTTCCGAGAAAATTCCGTCGAGGCTGGTCAGCGACTGCAGCGCCGTCGAGAGCGCGCTCAGATCCGTCCCGATGCCGGTCAGCGCCGTGTCCTGCGCCTCGAGCGAGGTCAGCTGGTTCTTCCACGGCGTCTCCACCGCCTGCAGGTTGGCCACAATCGCGCTGACGGTGGTCGAAACATCGAAACCCTGGCCGCTGGTCGGAGATCCGAACGAGATGCCGACGCTTCCCATAGCCCTGTTATCGTCGCTTTCCGGGCAATCCTTTACCCGGCCTCCGCCTCAAGCAGCCCCGTCACCACCCGATTCGCCGCCGGGTTAGACGTCCCTAAGAAAAAGCGGGGAGCCCGGACCGGCGAGCCGGTGATGGCTCGCCGGAGAGAGGTGGCTCCCCGCCTGTTGCATTGCCGCCCCGGTTTACTGCAGCAGCTTGGTCACCATCTGCTGCGTGCTGTTGGCCTGGGCCAGAGCCGAAATGCCGGTCTGGGTCAGGATTTCAAACTTCGACATATTCGAGGTCGCCGCAGCGTAATCGGTGGCCGTGATCGTGTTCTGTGCGGCAGTGATGTTCGTCATCTGTGAACTGGCGATATTCGATGCCGCCGTCAGCGTGTTGATGTTGGCGCCCACCTGGCCGCGCTGGTAGGCGACGGCGTTGATGGCATTGGTGACGGTTTCCAGAGCCGCTTCCGCATCCGCCTGCGTGGTCAGACTGGTGCCCGACAGGCTGGTGCCCATGCCCGCCCCGGCTACGGTGCCGCCGGTTCCGGTCACGCCGCCGACCGATGCGGTGACGCCGGTTCCCATCGCCGAGCTTCCCGACGATGTTCCCACGCTCGAATCGGACAACGCACCTACGGTCACGTTGTAGTTCTGGCTGCCGGTGGTCGTTCCGTCACTGGTGTAGATGTTCACCCCGCCGGCGACCGGAGTCTCCTGCGAAGCCGCGGCCTGCGAAGCCTCAGCCACCGTGAATCCGGTGACCCCGGCTGCAACACCGGCCGACGTCACCGCGATGCTCAGGTTGCCCGAGGTTGCATCCGCAGTGGAGTCGTAGGAAACCGCATAGTTGCTGCCCAGCAGGGCCTGGATCCCGGCCTGCAGTCCGGCATTCCCTGTTCCCGTCGGGCTCAGCCCGGTCAGCGAAACCGAGATCGCAGTGTTGGTCCCGGTGCCCGTCGGGGTCAGGGTGAAGCTGCCCATGTCGGTGTTCAGGGTAGCGATGTTGCTCTCCGCCTGCGTCCCCTGCGACAGAGCGTTGGTTGTGGTTCCGTTGGCAATGACGAGAGAGTCCAGGCCGTCGGTGTTCGCGGTATTGACGGCGATGCTCAGCTTGTTACTGGCGTAGGTGACGGAGTAGTCGCTGGCCGACGTGCCCAGAGCCTTGTTGACCGCCGCGATCACGGCATCGCCCGTGGTGCTCGTGACGACCCCGGCCAGACTGACCTGGATCGCGCTGCCCGCTGTTCCGTTGACGGTCGGTGTAATCGAGAATCCGCCGCCCAGCGTGTCGTTGTTGGTGAAGGTAATGGTGGATGCTTTCAGCGCGGCCTGGGCCAGCGGTGTGGTCGCATCGTTGGTTGCGGCCAGACCGGTGATGTTGTCGGTCGCGGCCTGGGCGGTCAGACCAACCGTCAGGGTGCCCGTCGCGTAGCTGACCGTGAAGTCCGGTGTGGCCGTGTTGGTTCCGTTCAGGGCGGTAAGAACCTCGCTCTGCAGGTCAGCGGTGGTTGAGCCGGTCAGAACGATGCTGGACGGTACTCCGGCCGCGGCGCCCGAGCCCGACCCGGCCAGGTCGATCGTGCCGCTGACGGAATCGCCGTCGGCCACGGTCAGCGTGAAGCCGTTCTGCAACGCTTCCGTTCCCTTGGAAGTCGGAGTCGCCAGAGCGGTAATCGTGTCGCTGCTTGCGTCGGCGCCCAGACCGATCACGAGCGATGTGCCGTTGTCGGTGACGGTGTAGTCCGTGCCTCCCGGGGTTGTCGCACTGGCGTTCAGGGCGGTTGCCAGATTGGCCGTCGCGGTGGCACGCGTGGTGCTGTCGCTGCTGGTCAGGCCGGCGAGATTCGCGGCCGTCAGATCGACCGTGATGGCGCTTCCTGCTGACCCGCCCACCGTCGGGACAAAACTCAGACTCCCACCGATCTGCCCGCCCTCGGTAATGGTTGCGCTCAAAGAGCTTGTGCCGCCGCCGGTCCATGCAAGCGCGCTCGCTGTGCCATAGGTGGCCGCCAGCGTCGGCGCCGTTCCCGCGGTCGTGCCGCCGGCAACGATGCTCGAGCCGGCAACTGCCGCCGCCGTCGCCGCCGCCGAAGAGGCGGTCGTCGATGAAGTCCACGGTGTCCCGGTATTCCCCCACGTCAGGGCGCTGGTGGTCTGGTCGCTGCCGAACACCGAAATTCCGTTGTATTCCGTGGTGCTGCCGATGGTCCCGATCTGCGTCAGAATATCCTGATACTCCTGGTTGGCCGCGGCCATCTGCGAGCTGGACAACGTGCCGCCGCCCGCTTCCGTGGCCAGCGTGACCGCGCTGGTCAGCAGGCTGGTCACCTGCGACAGAGCGCCGTCGGCTACCTGCAGAAACCCTGCGCCCTCACTGGCGTTGCTGGACGACTGGGTCAGCGCCGCCGAGTTGGCCGCCAAACCGTTGGCGATGGAAAGCCCGGCCGGATCGTCCGCGCCGGAATTGATCTTCGAACCCGAAGACAGCTGGGTCAGTACGTTCTGCAGACTGGACTGCGTCTGGTTGAGGTTATTCTCCGCGTAAACAGCCGAAATGTTATTCAGGACACCCAGTGGCATAATCTTCTCCCGTTGCAAATTTTGGGTTCCTGAACGGAACGCGCCCATGAACCGCCGCGCTCCCGGGAACCGCTTCACTCAGCCTGTTCATCGGCTCGCCCCTCTCCCTCTTTATTCCGCCTCCCCCCATTGGTCCGCCGCGTGCGCGCCGCCCCGCATGCGGCCACTCCCGTCTCCCCCTCATCCTTCGCCCCATTCCTGCCGATCCCTTTCCTCAGAACGCGAGGTGTGCCCGGCCATGATTCATCTCACCCGGCTGAACGGCAATCCGCTGGTCGTCAACAGCGATCTGATCAAGTACGCCGAGGCCTCCCCCGACACCATGCTCACCCTCATCAACGGGGAGAAAATTGTGGTCCTCGAAAGTTGCGAAGAGGTGGTCAACCGCACCGTCGGGTATCGCGCGCGGCTCTTCGGCGAAGCCGCCGGCCTGCTGCAAACGCTCGCCGTGGCCGCAGCCGGCGTCTCCCCTGTCGCGGAACAGAACACCCGGCGGGCTCCGGGCCGGGCCCAGGACTGATCCATGGATCTCGCCAGTCTGAGCGGCATTCTGCTGGCCCTCGTCGGCATCCTCGCCGGGCTCCTGCTCGAAGGAGGACACGTCCGTCAGATCCTCCAGCCCACCGCCGCCATGATCGTCTTCGGCGGCACTCTGGGAGCTATCCTGCTGCAATTCCCCCTCGCCACCGTCTTCGCCGCCGCGCGCCGCCTGCTGCGCCTCTTCCTGCATCGCGACGAGGGCGCCGCCGCGCTGCTCCGCCAGATCGTCGCCTTCGCCAATAAAGCCCGCCGCCACGGCATCGTCTCTCTCGACCGCGACCTGCCCCAGGTCGCCGACCCCTTTCTCCGCCAGGCGCTCATGCTGGCCGTGGACGGCACCGAGCCCACCGAGCTGCGCCATATCATGGAGGTCCAGATCGACAACGTCAGCGAGGACGAATCCCGCATCCCCGCCGTCTTCGAATCCGCCGGCGGATTCTCCCCCACCATCGGCATCATCGGCGCCGTCATCGGCCTCATCCAGGTCATGCAGCACCTCGATCACATGGACGAGGTCGGCCGCGGCATCGCCGTCGCCTTCGTCGCCACCATCTATGGCGTGGGCGCGGCCAACCTCTTCTTCCTGCCCGCCGCCGGCAAGCTGAAGCAGCGCGCCCGCGAAGAGCAGCGCCGCAAGGAAATGGCCCTCGAAGGCGTCATCTCCATCGTCGAAGGCATGAACCCGCGCATGATCGAGATCAAGCTGGCCAGCTTCGGCGCCGGCGACGCCCAGCCCGCGGAGAAGCACGCATGAGGCCCGGCCTGCTGCGTTCCCGCCGCACTTCCGATCACGTCCAGCGCGATCGCTGGCTGGTTTCTTACGCCGACTTCATCACCCTGCTCTTCGCCCTTTTCGTGGTGCTCTACGCCAGCTCGCACTCCGATCAGCAAAAGCAGCACCAGATCGCGCATTCCATCCAGTCCGCCTTCGTCGCGCTGGGGCTCTTTCCCACTCCGGTCACCGACGCCCACGCGGCCAGCCCCGGCGATCCGCATCAGCCCGTCGCCCCCCTCAACGTCATGCTCGGCGACGATCTCTCCGCCTCGCCCGAAGTGCAGCAGAACCTCCGATCGTTGCAGGGCCGTCTCTCCGGCGTCCTCGCCGGACAACTGGCCGCGCACACCGCGGCGCTCCATCTGGGGCGCGACGGCCTCGTCATCTCCCTGCGCGAGTCGGGCTTTTACCAGAGCGGCTCCGCGCTGCCCAATCCGCAGTCGAAGGCCACCCTCGACCACATCGCCTCGATCCTCTCCGCCGCCCCCTACGATCTCCGCGTCGAGGGGCACACCGACAACGTGCCCATCCACACCGCCCAGTTCGCCTCCAACTGGGAGCTGTCCACGGCGCGCGCCACCGAGATGGCAAAAATCTTCATCGTCAGCTATGGCTTCGATCCCCGCCGCCTCTCCGCCGCGGGATTCGCCGAGTACCACCCCGTCGCCGGCAACGATAATCCCGACGGCCGCAGCCAGAACCGCCGCGTCGACATCATCGTCCTGCCCCGCATCAGCGTGGTTCCAGCGCACTCCCGCTGAGCCCGGCCCGGGGAGCAAATCCATCGCCCGCCCGTGCGGCCAGCACTTCAGCTGAATCCCAGCACCGGGTGCGGAATATACGCCTCCTCCAGCAACCCGATCTCCTCCGTCGTGAGCTTCACCTCGAGCGCCGCCGCCGCGTCCTCCAGATGATGCGTCTTCGTCGCCCCGACAATCGGCGCCGTGATGCCCGGCTGCGCCAGCATCCATGCCAGCGCCAGCGTGGCCTGCGCAACGCCCCGCTTCTTTGCCAGCTCCGTCAGCCGCTCCACCACCCTGCGATCCGCCTCCTCCGTGCCCCCGTACAGCGTCTTCCCAAACTGATCCGTCTCCGAGCGCTTCGTCGTCTCGCTCTGCCACGGCCTGGCCAGCCGCCCCCGCGCCAGCGGGCTCCATGGAATGATCCCGATCCCCTCCTCGCGGCACAGCGGGATCATCTCCCGCTCCTCTTCCCGGTAGAGCAGGTTGTAGTGGTTCTGCATCGAGACGAAGCGCGTCCACCCGTGCCGGTCGGCCAGGTAGAGCGCCTTCGCAAACTGCCAGGAGTACATCGACGAGGCGCCGATATACCGCACCTTGCCCGCTTTCACCACGTCGTGCAACGCCTCCAGCGTCTCCTCGATCGGCGTTTCCGGATCCCAGCGATGGATCTGGTAGAGATCCACGTAGTCCGTCTGCAGCCGCCGCAGGCTCTCGTCCAGCTCGAACAGAATCTCCTTGCGCGACAGCCCCCGCCCGTTCGGCTCCTCGCGCATTACCCCCCACACCTTGGTCGCCACCACCACCGATTCGCGGCGGACATTCGCCTTCAGAAACCGCCCCACCACTTCCTCGCTCGCGCCGCTGGAATAAACATTCGCCGTGTCGAAAAAGTTGATCCCCAGATCGAGCGCCTGGCGCAGAAACGGCTGGCTCTCCTGCTCGTTCAGCGCCCACGCGTGGCGTCCGGCCTTCGGCTCGCCCGGCGCCGGAGGCCGCCCGTACGTCATGCATCCCAGACAAAGGCGCGAAACCTTCAGCCCTGTTTTTCCCAGATTGACGTAGTCCATCATGGCTCCTGAAGAAAATGGAAAGCGGATTGGAGGATGGCGCAGGCGCTCGCTCCCTCACCCGCGCACCCGCCCTGCAGATAAGAGCAAAGACCCCGGCAAAACGATTCGCCGTACGACCGAGATTCTAAGATCGAAGAGGAAATGGCGAAAGCCCCCCGGAAAACGCCGCAGCCCAACCACGCCTCCGCAAACGAAGCTGCCCTCCGCCTGCGCGCCCTCTACGACCGACTCGTCGAGCGCTTTGGGCCTCAGCAGTGGTGGCCCGCGAAAACCCCCTTCGAAGTCGTCATCGGCGCGTACCTTACCCAGAACACCGCCTGGACCAGCGTCGAGCGCTCCATCGCCGGCCTCGAGGCGCACGGCATCCTGAACGTCGCCGGGCTGCGTGCGATTCCCGAAGCCGAACTGCGCGCCCTCATCCGCCCCTCTGGCTTTATGCTGCGCAAAGCCGCGGCCCTCAAAGCGTTCGTGGCCTTCCTCGACGCCCACTACCGCGGCTCCATGAAAATCCTTCGCGCCGCGGCCCGCCGCTCTCCGCATTCCGTTCGCCACCAGTTGCTCGCCCTGCCTGGCATCGGACCCGAAACCGCCGATGCCATCCTGCTCTACGCCCTCGACGCCCCGGCCATGGTCGTCGACGAATACCTCCGCCGCATCGTCACCCGCCATAGCCTGCTTCCGGAAAACGCAAAGTACGCCCACCTCCAGGCGCTTGCCGAGCAGGCCTTTGCGCCGAAGCCCGGCCAGCCGCCTGAAACGCCCGCGGCCCTCGCCCGCCACTACAACGAATTCCACGCCCTCGTCGTCGAAATCGGCAAACGCCACTGCGGCCGTGTCGCGCGCTGCGAAGAATGCCCCCTGCGATTCGACCTGCCGCCCTCGCGGCGTCCTGAATCGCGCGCATAAACTGAACCTGTGCCGCCTCTGCTCTACGCCGCCACCAGCAATCCCGGCAAGCTGCGCGACTTCTCCGTCGCCGCCACTGAGGACGGCATCCGCATCGAGCCGCTGCCCGGCCTCGACGCCATCCCCGCGCCCCACGAGGATCAGCCCACCTTCGCGGGCAACGCGCGCCTCAAGGCCGAATACTACAGCCGCCATACGCCGCACCTGGTCCTTGCCGACGACTCCGGCCTCGAAGTCGATGCGCTCCACGGCGACCCCGGCGTCCGCTCCGCGCGTTTCGCCGCCGACGCCGCCTGGGAACCTCCCCTGAATGACCCCGCTCGCCCGCTCACCGCCGACCAGCGCAACAATCTCTGCCTCCTCGAGCGCATGCGCGGCCTCACCCAGCGCGCCGCCCGCTACCGCTGCGTGCTGGCCGTCGCCCGCGCCGGTTCCACGCTGCTCACCGCCGAAGGCACGGTCGAGGGAGAAATCCTGGAAGCGCCCCGCGGCGCCGGCGGCTTCGGCTACGATCCGCTCTTCTGGCTGCACGAACTCAAACGAACCATGGCCGAAATTTCGCTCGAAGAAAAGCACACCCTCAGCCATCGCGGACGCGCCTTCCGTGCCCTGCTGCCGCAGCTCCGCGCGCTGCTGCATTAGGCTGGCCCCGTACAATGGCCACCGGAGACACGATGCGCATCGACGCCCATCACCACTTCTGGCGCTACACTGCCGCCGAATACGGCTGGATCGACGACGCCATGGCCTCGATTCGCCGCGACTTTCTCCCTGCCGACCTTGCCCCTGAGATCGCCGCCGCCGGCATCGACGCCGTCGTCTCCGTCCAGGCGCGCCAGTCCCTCGAAGAAACCGAGGCCCTGCTGTCGATGGCCGAGTCGCATCCATGGATTGCGGGTGTCGTCGGCTGGGTGCCGCTCGCCGATCCGCGCGTCAGCCGCGACCTCGAGCGCCTCGCGCGCCATCCGAAGCTCCGCGGCGTCCGCCACATCCTCCAGGCCGAGCCCGCCGAATACATGGACCGCGCCGACTTCAACGCCGGCCTCGCGCAGCTCTTTCCCCTCGGCCTCGCCTACGACATTCTCATCGTCCACCACCAGCTGCCCGCCGCCATCCGACTCGTCGATCGACATCCCAACCAGGTCTTCGTCCTCGATCACATCGCCAAGCCGCCCATTCGCGCCGGCGAAACGCAGCCCTGGGCGCGCGACCTCGCAGAAATCGCCCGCCGCCCCAATGTCGTCTGCAAGCTTTCCGGAGTCGTCACCGAAGCGGATTACAAAACCTGGACCTACGAATCGATCCTGCCGTACCTCGAAACCGCTCTCGCCGCCTTCGGTCCGGATCGCCTCATGTTCGGCTCCGACTGGCCCGTCTGCCGCGTGGCAACGCCCTACTCCGCCTGGGTGCAGACCGTCGAACGCTTCGCCGCGCCGCTCTCCGCCCCCGAGCGCCAGTCGATCTTCCACGACACCGCAACCCGCGCCTATAGCATCGCTTAAGCCGGCGCGCGCCTTTCCCCTGCATCCGGCTACTGACTACCAGCTACTGACTGCTTCTCACAGATCCAGCACCGGCACGATCTCGCCTGCCGCTAACCGCTCCGCCGTCTCCGGAACCACCACAAATCCGTTAGCCTGCGCCGCCGCTGCCAGATCGCCCGATCCCTGCCACGGGATTCGCCGCACCCACGCGCCCTCCACATTGCTGCGCACCCGGGCCGGCAGAAACCGCGTCAGCCCCGGCTTCACCCGCACTTCTTCCTCCAGCCGCGCCAGCGAAAACCGCGGCTCTCCCTCGCTCTCGCCCCCCAGCGCCCGCAGCAGCGGCGCGCCAAACAGCGCAAACGTCACCATCGTCGAGATAGGATTCCCCGGCAGCCCCAGAAAATACTGCCCCGGCAGCCTTCCAAATACCACCGGCTTCCCCGGCTGGATGCGTGCCCCGGTGAAGAAAAACTCCGCCCCCAGCTTCAGCAGCGCGTCTTCCACGAAATCGAATTTCCCCATGGAGACGCCGCCCGTCAGCAGCAGCAGATCGCAACCCTGTGCCGCGCGAATCGCCTCCTCCGTGGCCGCAAGCGCATCCCGCACCACCGGGAATGCGACCGGCTCCCCGCCTGCCGCCGCCGCCTGCACCGCCAATGAGGAATAGTTGGAGTTACGAATCTGGTGCGCCAGCGGCCTCTCTGCCACCTCCACCAGCTCGTCTCCGGTCACCAGAATTGCCACCCGCGGCCGCCGATATACGGTCACCTCCGCGGCTCCGCATGCGGCCGCTGGGG
>JBAUGH010000055.1:0-2088 GCA_049679565.1 Acidobacteriaceae bacterium | reverse complement strand
GCCCTGGTCCCGTTCGTGGGCGGCATCATCCTGCTCGTCTTCATGGCCATCGAGGGCGACCCGGGCCCCAACCAGTACGGGCCGAACCCCAAACAGTTCGCCCAACCCGCAGCCATCGGCTAACCTCGCGCGGGTCCTTCGCTGCCTTGAGCCGGCCCAGCGCCGGCTTTGCGCTGGCTTTGCGGCTGGCCGTACGCTCGCTTTTGGCTGGCCTTTAGCCAGCCGTGCGCTGGCTTTTAGCTGGCTTCTAGCCGCCTCTCACCAACCCTCGTTTTCCACAAATTCTGCTACACTGTGCCCAGCGTTAGAAGAACCGGGCAAGAGCAGTCTTTCGCCTCGCCCAACCAGGAAGGATCAGCAGGGTCTGCCAGTTTCGCTCCGATTCACTCCAGCGCAATTCAACACCCAGGAAAAAGCACCAAATGGAACAAGGAACTGTGAAGTGGTTTAACGACGCGAAGGGCTACGGCTTCATCTCGCGCCAGAACGGCGAAGATGTCTTCGTGCATTACTCCGCCATTTCCGCGAATGGCTTTAAGAGTCTGCAGGAAGGTCAGGCCGTGCAATTCAACGTCGTGAAGGGGCCGAAGGGCTGGCAGGCAGCTGACGTGCAGCCTCTGTAACTGACGCATCAACTTTGAGAAAGTCATCACAACAGCAGAAGGCGAGCTCCGGCTCGCCTTTTGTCATTTCCCCCATCCGGTGCTGCAAAGCAGCACGACGCCGGAAGCCATCCACCAAACTTCCGCTATGCCCGTCTTCCACCCTCAACCGCCGGGTGCCCCATTCAAGCCCTCTTTTGGCTTGAGTGGGCTGGCCACAGCGCTCCCTTTCAACCTCGCTCCCCAAACAACGAATGTCATCCTGAGCGGAGCGCCGCCACATCCGTTTCTGCGCGACGACGCGCTGCCCGGCGCGCAGTCGAATAGCCTAAGCGAGCAGAGCGAGTCCAAACCGGAGGGATCGGAGCCGGGGGGATGAAAAGGGGGGAATGGGGGATGAAGAGGGATGGCGCTTACTGCGGCTGGGCCGCGGTCCACACCTGCTCGAGGATCTTCCAGCTTCCATCCTCGCGCCGGTACACCATCACGTAACTCCCCGACGACACCTGCTGCTCGCCGGTTGCCCGCACCACCATCGTCTGGGTGTACGTTCCCGAATCGACAGCCAGCACTCCCGAGGTCTCCACCCGCTGGGGATGAAACTCGAGCGTGCTGTCGTAGACCTGCGCAGCCGCTTCGAAAAGCTGGCGGATGGGCGCGATCCCGTGCGCCCGGCTTCCGTCCGGATCGATGAACGTGGCGTCCGGCGAATACAGCGCCACCGCGGCCCTGACGTTCTTCGCGCGCAGATCCTGCGCCCATTCCTGACGCAGCGGCGCAAACTCGTCCCTCGCGCCGGTTTGACCCAGTGCCTGCGGCCCAGGGTGCCAGGGCTGCAGAAAGAACAGCAGCAGCAGTGCAAATTGCATGGGGTGTTGCATCAGAAGATAGCAGACACCCGGCTCAGGATTTCCAGCTTTTTCCGCCGTCCGATAGAATTTTTCCTCCATGCCAGGTACTCCTGTAACCCCCGGCGAGCTCACCGACCCGCGCACCTCCTTCGCGGCCGAACGGACCTTCCTTGCCTGGATCCGCACCGGCCTCGGCCTGATGGGCGTGGGCTTCGCGCTGGCCCGCTTCGGCCTCTTCCTCCGCGAATTCCAGGCCAACCAGCACCTGGCGCCCCGCCACTCCGGCGCCTCGGTCGACTCGGGAGTCGCGCTGGTCGCCCTCGGCGTCATCGTCAATCTGGCCGCTGTCTCCAACCACATCCGCACCGTGCGCGAGCTCCGCACCGGCTCCTGGATCCCCGGCCGCGTCTCTCGCAACGCCGTCATCCTTGCGCTGCTCCTCGCCCTGATCGGCATCGGAACCGGGATCTACCTGCTCCTCATCCGCTGATCGGCGCGGCTGCAACGGTCCTGGAGCATCCCCTCCGTAATCCCTCTGTGACCAACGTTCCTTGCCCGCCCGGTTCGCTGCGCCGCACACTGGCCGCAATGCTCCTGAAAGTCCGTCTTAGCCTGATGGAAACGGTGCTCCAGGC